>NZ_JBHXAY010000008.1:0-121353 GCF_042728775.1 Nocardia sp. NPDC060259 | reverse complement strand
ACCCCCCGTCCGGTGTTTGGCCCGGGCAGATGGCCCGATACCTCATTCTCACCCAACGGGCTATACCACCTCTCGAGGTGAACGCGCCGTTCGTGTTTCCCGCCCTGCACCCCGATTCCGAAGTTTTTTCCCGAACCGGGAATCAAACGCGCCCACCTAACCTTTCAACTGTTGATTACAGGTTAGAACGATGGAATCATTGCGAGGGATCGAGTCGTGGGCAATCACGCGAAGGGGCAGTCATGACCGGGCACTACGCGCAGGTCGCGTTCACTCCGCTGGTGCGTGAGCATCAGCGCGTCCACGGCAGCCTGCGCAGCTATGAGCGGATGGCGCAGGTGCCCGAGGTGGCCGATCGGATCGGGCCCGACGAGGCCTGGTTCATCGGCGAGCGTGACAGCTTCTATCTGGCGACGGTCGGTGAGACCGGCTGGCCGTACATCCAGCATCGTGGCGGCGCACCGGGATTCCTGAAGGTGCTCGACACGCGCACGCTGGGGTTCGCCGACTTCCGCGGCAACAAGCAGTACATCAGTCGCGGCAATCTCGATCACGACGACCGGGTCTCGCTGTTCCTGATGGACTACGCCGCGCAGTCGCGGATGAAGATCTTCGGGCGGGCGCGGGTGGTCGAGGCCGCCGAGGATCCCGAACTCCTCGCCTCGCTCGTGGTCGACGGCTACCGCGCACAGGTCGAGCGGGCGGTGTTGATCGAGGTCGAGGCGTTCGACTGGAACTGCCGCCAGCACATTCCGCCGCTGTACCCGCGGGCTGCCGTCGCCGAGGCGATGCAGGTCCTCCGTGACCGGATTGCCGAACTCGAGGGCGAGATCGCCCGGCTGCGAACCGATTCCGTGCACGACTGACTTCCGTGGCGGCGGAATGTGGCCGACCGCTGTCCAGTTGTAACCGTTAAAATGTATTTAGAGAGTTAGGATGTGACGGGCATGCGGGGTGCGCACCTTGCCTGGGCCGGACTGGCGGCGATGACCGTGTCGTTCGGCCTGAACTTCACGATGGGCGTGTTCTTCGCGCCCACCGCCGCGGCCTACGGCGTCTCGGCGACCGCGCTGGCCGTGGCCGCCGCACTCGGCACCATGGTCACCGGCCTGGCTCAGCACGGGATCGGCAGATTGCTCGATACGCTCGGACCCAAGCTCGTGCTGATCGGCGGGCTCGGTCTGATCTCGGGCAGCTATCTGGTGCTGGCTATGGTGACCGAGACGTGGCAGTTCGTCGCCGCCTACATGGTGCTCGGCGGACTCGGCTTCGCCTCCTCGTCCACGCTCACGGTGACCACCCTGCTCGGGCGGGCGCACGGTGCGCAGGCGGGGCCCGCCATGGCCAGGGCCGCGATCGGCATCAATCTGGGGCAGCTGATCACGCCGTGGGCGGCCACGGCGCTGTTCGATCCGATCGGCGTGCGCGGCACCTTCGCGCTGCTCGGCGCGATCGGGCTGGCCGCCACCGCCGTGCTGTGGCTGCTGCTGCCCGACGACCAGCGGGCGGCGAGGGTCCCCGGTGCGGGCGAGTCGCTGTCCGATCGGTGGAAAGTGCTGGTGTCCTTCGGGTTACACGCGGCGACCCTGTACGTCGTCGTGTTGATGCTGCCGAAACACGCCGTGGAGCAGGGCTGGTCGGTGGCGGGTGCGGGCAGGCTGGTCGCCTTGGCTGCACTGACGGCCGGGGTGACCTCGGCGGCGCTGGTGCGGCTGCTGCGGCGGTACCCGCCGGAAACCCTCCTGCGGGTGCTGTATTCGGTGCGCCTGGCCGCGCTGCTGCCCGCGGTGTTCGTGCCGGGGCCGGAGGTGCTGGTCGTGGTGGCCGTGCTGTTCGGTGTCGCGTCGTTCCCGGTCATCCCGCTCACCATGGCGATCCTCTCGCGCGGTCTCGACCCCGCCCGGATGGGCCGCACCCTTGCGCCTGCCTGGGTGATCCACCAGCTCGCCGCCGCAGGCGGCCTCGGCGTGGCCACCGTCGTGCACGCCCTCACCGACAGCTACCGCGGCTACTTCGCCCTCGGCCTGGCGTTCACCGTCGCGGCCGCCCTCCTGATCACCCCGGTTCGCCGTCGCGAACCGGTCACCGTATGAAAAGAGAGAGGTCCATCATGAACCAGACCCGCCACAACACCGTCCAGATCCAGGGCCAGACCGTCTTCTACCGGGAGGCGGGCGACCCGAACGCCCCGGCTGTCGTTCTGCTGCACGGGTTCCCGTCCAGCTCGGCCATGTTCCGCGATCTGATCCCGGCGCTGGCCGAGGATTACCACGTGATCGCGCCCGATCACGTCGGCTTCGGCCAGTCCGCCATGCCGCAGGTCGACGAATTCGACTACAGCTTCGAGAAACTCACCGAGATCACCCTGGAACTGCTCGACACCCTCGGCATCGACCGATTCGCGCTCTACATCCAGGACTACGGCGCGCCCATCGGCCTGCGCATCGCCTCGCGCCACCCCGAGCGGGTCAGCGCTCTCATCACCCAGAGCGGCAACGCCTACCTCGAGGGCTTCACCCCGTTCTGGGAGGTTCTGTTCGCGCACGCGAACGACCGCGTCACCCACGAGCCCGAGGTGCGCAAACTGCTCGAACTCGACGCCACGACATGGCAGTACACGCACGGTGTTCCGGCCGACCGGCTCGCGCTGGTCAGCCCGGACACGTGGACCCTCGACCAGGCCTACCTGGACCGGCCCGGCAACAAGGAGATCCAGCTGCAGCTGTTCTTCGACTACAAGAACAATCTCGACGGCTACCCCGGCTTCCAGAAGTACTTCGCCGAGCACCGCCCGCCCACGCTGATCGCCTGGGGTGAGCACGACGAGATCTTCGGCGCCGACGGTGCCCGCGCCTACCTGCGCGATCTGCCCGACGCCGAACTGCATCTGCTCGACGCGGGCCACTTCGCGCTGGAGACACACGGACCCGAGATCGCGGCGCTGATCCGCGACTTCCTCGGGCGGGTCCTGAACTGAGTCCGGCGGCTGGGCGTCGTGCGGCGCCCAGCCGTCCCGGCGGCGTCGAGTAACCTGGTCGGCGGTTTGTCGGCCGGGTGTGTCGGCCGTCGGTGTAGCGGGGGGAACATGCAGACAGCTATCGCTCGGGTGATCGCGGCGGCCGCGGTGGCCTGCCTGGCGTTGTCGGCCTCGGCCTGTGCCGGGGACACGCCGGGCGTTGCCGAGGTCGCGGGCGCACCGCAGTCCGGCTTCTACGCACCGCCCGCGGAATCGATTCCGGGACAGCACGGTTCGGTGATCCGGAGCCAACCGCTGACCGGGTCGCAGGCGGTTCAGGGGGCGCGCAACTCGCTGGTGCTCTACCGATCCGTCGACGCGCAGGGCAAGCCGGTGGCGGTGTCGGGGACGCTCGCCGTCCCGGAGGGGACACCACCCGCGGGCGGGTGGCCGTTGCTCTCCTGGGCGCCGGGCACCAACGGCGTCGCCGACGCGTGCGCGCCTTCGCGCGCCGAGGGATCCTCGCCGGGCAAGGACGACCAGGCCCGCTGGGTCGCCAAGGGTTACGCGGTGGCCAGGACCGACTATCAGGGCCTCGGCACGCCAGGCAACCACGGCTACCTGATCGGCGAGACTGAACAGCGAGCGGTGAGCGATTTCGCCACGGCCGCACGCGAAGTCGACAAGTCGGTGGGTTCGCGCTGGGTGGCGATGGGGCATTCGCAGGGTGGCCACGCCGCCCTGTTCGCCGCGGGCGCGGCCGCCGCGTGGGCGCCGGGCTCGGAACTGCTCGGCGCCGTCGCGCTGGCTCCCGCGTCGCACCTGGGGGAGCAGGTGCGGATGGCGAAGTGGACGGTCTCGAACCCGCTCGGCAAGCTCGGCACCGGCGACGTCTCGCTCTACGTGCCGTTGCTCGTGCGCGGCGCGCAGACCGTCACCGATGTCGACCCGGCCCGGTTCCTCACCGAGCGCGCGGTGTCGATGCTGTCGATCGCGGACTCCGAATGCACTGCGGCGCTGCGTGATCGCGGCAAGTGGGGTGGGCTGTCCGCCAAGGACGTGTTCACCAAGGACGGCGACCTGTCCGGGCTGCTGCGGGTACTCGACGACAACGATCCCAGCGGATTGCGATTCACCGCGCCGGTGCTGGTCCTGCAGGGCCGCTCCGACATGACCGTCCCGCTGAAGTCGACCGACGCGATGGTCGCCGAGCAGCAGTTGCACGGCCAGTCCGTCGACTATCGCAAGTACGACGACGTCGACCACAGCGGCATCGTGGCGGCCTCCTTCGCCGATGCGCTCGGCTGGGTGGACACCCGCTTCGGCATCACCCGCTGACCCGGGTTACGCCGAGAGCAGAAGAACCGGGTGTGTCGGCACCGGTGTCCCTACGCTCGGAGTATGGGCGAACACAACGGGTTGCGGGTGATTCCGGGCGGACGCGGTGACGGGCGGCCGCGCCCCGAACCGCTGTGGCGTGAGGTCCTCGGTGATCGCCTGCGCGCCCTGCGCCTGGAACAGCGCTCCACTCTCGTCGACACCGCGGGACGCGCGGGGATTTCCCCGCAGTACCTGTCCGAGGTCGAGCGCGGCCGCAAAGAGCCATCCAGCGAGATGATCGCGGCCCTCGCGGGCGCTCTCGGCACCTCGCTGAGCGACCTCGTCGCCCAGGTGGCCGAGTCCATGCGCCGGCCCGCCGCGGCGCGCGCGGTCGTCCTCGGTGGTGATCGACGCATCGGCACGTCGATCCAGTCCGCCCCGGTGCAGAACTTCGTCGCCCCGAACGCCGTTCTCCTGGCGGCCTGACCCGGATCGGCCATCGATCCCGCCCGCTGGGTCCGAGCGCGCTCCGCGCAGAGCGGACCCACGGGCACAGCGCCAACTCCGGCTGATGGCCGCCGCGTCGGCCAGACTTCGCTGTCGAGTCTTTGTCGAGCCAACGAGCGCGGCCCTGCTCGTGCCGAGTCAGGCCGTCCGGACGGAATCGATCAGGCCGCGCAGCTGTTCGACGAGCGCGGTCACCGGCATCTCCGGGTCGATCGCGCGCTGCACGCCGAGGCCGATGCCGAGGGAGAGTAGTTGCAGCGCGGCGTCTTCGGCGGAAATCGGCAGGTCGAAGCCCATCTCGTCGGCCTGTACCTGGATCAGGGAAGCCAGCACCGTGGTCATCGAGCGACGGCGTGCGGCCAGTTCGGTGCGGACCTCGGGCATGTGCCGGGTGCTGGTCGCGAATTCGACTTCCAGTGCCGTCCAACCGACGTCGCCGATGTTCTGGTCGGCCCAGCGGGCGAAGCCCTCGATCCGCTGCGCCATGGTGTCGTGCGGCAGCACCGCGTCAGCGAGGGATTGTGCCCGCTCCACGTGCACGACATCGATCACGGCCAGGCCGAGTTCGTGCTTGGTGGCGAAGTTGGAGTAGACGGCGCCCTTGGAGAAGCCGGCCTCGGCGGCCACCTTCTCCAGTGAGGTCACGTTGTAACCGTCGGCAAGGAACAGGCGCTTGGCGGTTTCCACCAAACGCTCGCGGGTGAGTGCGTGCGACTCCTTGCGCGTCATTCGGGCCACGACCGAAGTGTAGCAAAAATGGGGTACCGCTGGAACTCGAATACCGTTAGTATCCGAGTTATGACTACACGACGTGGCCTCGCCATCGGGTGCGGCGGTCTCCTCGGCTTCGCCTGGACCGCCGTCGCCCTCGACGCCGTCGAGCGCGCTCTCGACTGGGATGTCCGCACCGCCGACGTGCTGGTCGGCACCTCGGCGGGTGCGGAGATCGTCGCCGCCCTCGGCTCCGGGCGCACCCCGGCCGACCTCCTCGCCGCCCTGGACGGCGCGCCCGACGCCGACCCGGTTCTCGCTCGGCACGTGGCCGTCGACCCCGGCGCGATGCCGCCGCCGCCCGCGCTCGGGCTGCCCGGTCTCGGACTCGTCGGCGCTGGTGTGCGCAGCGGTTCGGTCTACACCGCGCTGGCCGGGCTGCTGCCGAAGGGCCGCGGCGACGCCAACTGGCTGCGCGCCTTCGGCCGGGCGCTGGCACCGCGCGGCGGCTGGGTCGACCACCCCGCCACCTGGCTGGTCGCCGCCGACCCCAGCTCCGGCGAGCGGGTCGCCTTCGGTTCGAAGGACGCGCCACACGTCGATCTCGGCTCGGCGATCGCCGCGTCGTGGGCGATCCCCGGCTGGTTCCCGCCGGTGTCGATCGACGGACACGATTTCGTCGACGGCGGTGCGGTGTCCTCGGTGTCGGCCGATCTGCTGGCCCCCCTGCACCTCGACGAGGTGGTGGTCGTCGCGCCGATGACCTCGGCGGGTGGCGCACCGGCCACCGGCCTGAGCCGTGTCGAACGCCTGCTGCGCGCACAGATGACCAGGGGCCTCGACCGCGAAGTGGCGCTGCTGCGCGCCGCGGGCACCCGGGTGATCCGGGTCGAGCCCGGCCCCGCCGAACTCGCGGTGATGGGCCCCAACTTCATGGATTCCGCCCGGCGGCAGGCCACGATCGCCGCCGCCCGCCGCATCGTCCCCGACCGGGTCGCCGACGCGGTCCGGGTTTCTGTCGTCGAAGGAGAAATCGTATGAGCAGCCACCACGAAGTGGTCGTGATCGGTGCGGGCATCTCGGGCATCTGCGCCGCGATCAAGCTCGCCGAGGCCGGTGTCGAGGATGTGCTGATCGTCGAGAAGGCCGAGACCTTCGGCGGCACCTGGCGCGCCAACACCTATCCCGGCTGCGCCTGCGACGTGCCATCGGGCCTGTACTCGTTCTCGTTCGCGCCCAACAGCGAATGGTCGCGGCTGTTCGCGACCCAGCCCGAGATCCTCGCCTACGTCGACCGCGTGGCGCGCGAGCACGGTCTCGCCGACCGCACTCGTTTCGGTGTGCAGGTGCTCGGTGCGCACTGGGACGAGGCCGAGCGGGTGTGGCGGCTCGACACCGGTGACGGCGAGCTCACCGCCCGTTTCGTCGTCTCGGCCGCCGGTCCGTGGAACGAGCCGCGCGTGCCCGAGATCCCCGGCCTGGCCGGTTTCCCTGGCGAGGTGTTCCATTCCGCGCGCTGGAATCACGACTACGACCTGCGCGGCAAGCGCGTCGCCGTGGTGGGGACCGGGGCGTCGGCGGTGCAGTTCGTGCCGGAGATCCAAAAGGAGGTCGCCGCGCTGCACCTGTTCCAGCGGACCGCGCAGTGGGTGCTGCCCAAGCTCGACCACCCGGTGCCCGGCATCGAGAAGCGGTTCATGCGCCGGGTGCCGTTCGCGCACAAGGCACTGCGCTCGGTGGAGTACACGCTGATGGAGGGACTCGGCGTCGCGTTCCGCAATCCGCGCCCGCTGATGCAGACGGTGCAGTCGGTGGGCTCGGCGTATCTGCGTGCGGTGGTGCGTGATCCGCAGCTGCGGGCCAAGCTCACCCCCGACTACCTGCTCGGCTGCAAGCGGATCCTGTTCTCCAACAGCTACCTCCAGTCGCTGACCAAGGACAACGTGGACGTCCACGCCACCGCCGTCGCCGAGTTCCGCGGCAACACGGTGATCGGCGCGGACGGCAGCACCGCCGAAGTCGACGCCGTCATCCTCGGCACCGGCTTCCACATCCTCGACACCCCGCTGGCCGACATCGTGCGCGGCGCCGACGGGCGGACCATGGCCGAACACTGGCAGGGCTCGCCCGAGGCCTACCTCGGCACGGTCACCACCGGTTTCCCCAACGCGTTCACCGTGCTCGGCCCCAGCCTTGGCACCGGCCACTCCTCGGCCTTCGCGATTCTCGAGGCCCAGGTCGATTTCCTGGTCTCGGCAATCGCGAGCGCGCGGCGGCGGGGTTGGGCGATCCTGGATGTGCGACCGGAGGTCCAGGCCCGCTATGTCGACCAGGTGCAGTCCGCACTGGCGGGCACCGTCTACAACGCGGGCGGCTGCCAGAGCTACTACCTGGATGCCAACGGCCGCAACAGTTTCAGCTGGCCCTGGTCCACCGGCGAGCTGACCCGCCGGGTCAGCGCCTTCGACCCCGACGATTTCACCATCATTGACGACGACGAGATGGCGGTACCGGCATGAGTTACCCACGAATCGACCTGGACGGGGCGCTGGTCGCGATCACCGGCGCCGCACGCGGCATCGGCCTCGCCACCGCCGCGGCCTTCGCGGCCAAGGGCGCCTACGTCGCGCTCGGTGACCTCGACGAGGCGCTGGCGGTCCAGGCCGCCGACGAGATCGGCATCCGGGCCATGGGCCACGTCCTCGACGTCACCGACAAGGACTCGTACGCGGCGTTTCTCGCCGCGGCCGCGAAATGGCGTGGCGCACCGCTGGACGTGCTGGTGAACAACGCGGGCGTGATGCCCAACGGCGCGTTCCTCGACCAGTCGGACCGGATCGATCAGCTCACGATGGACGTCAATGTCTACGGCGTCATCCACGGCATGCGCCTGGCCCTGCCCGGCATGGTCGAGCGCGGCTACGGCCATGTCGTGAACGTGGCCTCGCTGGCGGGCAAGTTCCCGATCAAGGGCCTGGCCGTCTACAACGCCAGCAAGTTCGCCGTGGTCGGGCTGACCGCGGCGACCCGGCTGGAGATGGACGCGACCGGGGTCAGCGTGAGCGCGGTGCTCCCGTCGGCGGTGCGCACCGAACTCAGCTCCGGGATCGACTACGGCATCCTGCCCGCCGTCGATCCCGAGGACATCGCCGCCGCCGTGGTCCGCACGGTCAAGACCAGGGCGGCCGAGACCGCGGTGCCGTCGTATGTCGGGCTGGCGGCCAACGCGTCCGGGCTGGTGCCGGAAGCGGTCATGCGAGTCTTCCGCAAGGCCGCCAACGACGACGCCGCGATCACCCGGGTCGACGACGGCGTGCGCCGCGCCTACCTGGACCGCATCGAAAAGCAGTGACGCGCAGCTGAATCGCCCCTGCGCACCGCGGCGGGCATGATCAGCGTCGCCGCGAGCGGCAGACCTCGGCCGAGCGGCCTGTCGTGACCGCGATAGGCCGCTCGCCGATGATCGCCGGTAGTTCGGCACCCGGTGTGCGGTGACGGATCGCTGTAACCGACTGTGCGCAGCCCGGGCATTCACTCCCGTTCGTGCAGCACCTGGTCGACCAGGCCGTAATCGAGCGCGGTGTCGGCGGTGAACACCCGGTCCCGATCGGTATCGCGGCGCAGGGTTTCCGGCGTCTGACCGGTGTGCTTGGACAGGATCGCCTCGATCGCCGCGCGCATCCGGACGATCTCGTCGGCCTGCAGGATCAAGTCCGGGATGGTGCCCTGCCCGCGAGTCGCGGGCTGGTGCAACACGATCCGGGTGTGCGGGAGCATCGAGCGATGACCCGCCGCGCCGCCGGCCAGCAGCACGGCCCCGACCGCGATGGCCTGGCCGACGCAGGTGGTGTGCACGGGCGCCTTGATGAAACTCATGGTGTCGTAGACGGCGAGCATCGCCGACAGATCGCCGCCCTCGCAGTTGATGTAGAGGCTGATCGGCTGGCCGGGACTGTCCGACTCCAGGTGCAGCAACTGGGCGATGAGCGCGTTGGCGACGCCGGAATCGATGGGCGTGCCCAGGTAGACGATGCGCTCGCTGAGCAGATGCGAGTAGATGTCGGTGATCCGCTCGCCACCACGATGCTGAGACACGACATTCGGGATTGTGTAACTGGTCACGATGACTCCTCTATGCCGTGATGCCGATGCGGTGGCGGTTGGGGACGACCTGGTCGAACGATTCGACGATGTGGTCGATGAAGCCGTACTCGAGCGCTTGGGTCGCGGTGAACCAGCGGTCGTGCAGGGAGTCCTCGTAGACGCGGTCGAAAGGTTGGCCGGTGTCGGCGGCGATCAGGCCTAGCACCGTGTCGACGGTGTAGCGCAGGTCGTCGGCCTGCACCTCTACTTCCACAGCGCTGCCACCGATACCCGCCGAGCCCTGATGCATCAGGATGCGCGCGTGCGGCAAGGCGAAACGGCGGCCCGGCGACCCCGAGGACAGCAGGAACTGCCCTGCGCTGCACGCCAATCCGAGCGCGAGCGTGGACACCTCGCACGGGACCAGCCGCATGACGTCGCGAATCGCGAGCATCGATGGCACCGAACCACCGGGGGAGTGGATCCACAGCGAGATCGGCGCCTCGGGCGATTGCGCCGCCAGGGTCAGCAGCTGCGTGATGAGCAGCGTGCCGTTGTCGTCGTCGAGCGGACCGTCGAGCACGAGGATCCGGCGCCCGAACAGTTGTTCGCGGGCCCGCCAGCTGAACATCGGAGTCTTGTCGTCGTGTGCCATGCGTCCACGGTGCCTCGCGCGCACCGTGATTCGCCGCTTCTGCTGCCCGCAGCAGATCTGCTTACAGCAGCGACACGCGCAGGCTGAGCCCGGCGTAATCGTGCAATCGGGTCGCCTGCAGTCAGTTTTCTGACTCCGAGACGTCGAATTGCACGATTACGCCGGACCTGGGTTCGGACAGCGAGAAGGCCCGGTGCGGCGAAATCGCAGCACCGGGCCCTCGGGTGACCGCTTACTTGGCGTCGAATTCCCGTGCGCGCAGGGAACGTTCGATGCCGGCGCGGCCCTCGGAGACCAGGCGGTACAGGGCGGGCGGGTGGTCGCCCGCCAGGAACTCGTCGGCCCTGGCGACGGCGTCCTCGGTGATCGCCCAGTGCGGGTACAGGCCGATGACGACGGTCTGGGCGACCTCGCTGGAGCGGCGCTCCCAGACGGCGGGGATCTCGGCGAAGTACTTGTCCACGTACGGGGCGAGCAGCTCGCCCTGACCGGCGGGCGCGAAGCCGCCGACGATGGCGCGGGCGGTGATGTTGGGCACCGAGTCGTCGCCCATCACCGTCGCCCAGGCCCGCTCCTTCACCTCGGCGATCGGGCGGGCGGTGGCTGCCGCGGCGGCCTGGCGCTTGCCCGCCGCGGTCGGATCGCCCGCCAGCTCGGCGTCGATGGTCGGCGAGTCGACGCCGTCGGCGTCGATCTGCCCGGCCGCCGCCAGCGCGGTGACGATGCGCCAGCGCAGGTCGGTGTCGACGGTGAGTCCGGGCAGCCCGGCCACGGCCGGATCGCCGTCGAGCAGCTGGGCCAGCACGCCGGTGTGGCGCGGCGCGAGCAACGCCCCGGTCAGCGCGTTGACGAAGGCGAGCTGATGATCCGAGCCCGCCTCGGCCTCGCGGGCCAGCTCGAGCAGCCGGTCGGCGAAACCGGGCCAGCCCTCCCGCTCGGCCCACACCGGATCGGCGTAGCTGGAGATGGCGGTGGCGGCCTGCATGAGCAGCCGCTGCACCACGCCGATCTCGGACTCCGCGCCGATCCCGCGCTGCACCAGCGCGACGAAATCGCGGGCCTTCATCTCGGCCTGCCGGGTCATCTCCCAGGCCGCCGACCAGGCCAGGGTGCGCGGCAGCGAGTCGGCGATGTCACCGATGCGCTGCACGACCACATCGAGCGAATCGGGGTCGAGGCGCAGCGAGCAGTAGGTGAGGTCGTCGTCGTTGACCAGCACCAGCTTGCCGCGCGGCACGCCGGCCAGCTCGGGTACCTCGGTGCGTCCGGTCGCGTCGAGGTCGAGCTCGGCGCGGTGGGTGCGCACCAGCTTGCCGTCGACATCGTCGTAGACGCCGACCGCGATCCGGTGCACGCGGTGCTCACCGGCGCCGGGCTCGGCGCCCTCCTGGACCACGGCGAAGCTCGAGAACGTGCCGTCCGGCGCGACGAGGAAGTCGGGACGCAGGATGTTGAGGCCGGTGGTCTTGAGCCACTGCGCGCCCCAGCTCGACAGGTCGCGGCCCGACGCCTTCTCCAGCGCGGCCAGCAGATCGTCGAAAGTGGCGTTGCCGTAGGCGTGTTCGGCGAAGTAGTCACGCAGCCCGGCCAGGAACGGCTGCAACCCGACGTAGGCGACGAGCTGCTTGAGCACCGAAGCGCCCTTGGCGTAGGTGATGCCGTCGAAATTGACCTCCACCGCGTGCAGGTCGGGGATGTCGGCGGCGATCGGGTGCGTCGACGGCAGCTGGTCCTGGCGGTAGGCCCAGGACTTCTCCACATTGGCGAACGTGGTCCAGGCGCTGGTGTATTCGGTGGCCTCGGCCTGGCACAGCACCGAGGCGAAGGTCGCGAACGACTCGTTCAACCACAGGTCGTCCCACCACTTCATGGTGACCAGGTCGCCGAACCACATGTGCGCCATCTCGTGCAGCACGGTCTCGGCGCGGCGCTCGTAGGACGCGCGGGTCACCTTGGACCGGAAGACGTAGTCCTCGAGGAAGGTGACCGCGCCCGCGTTCTCCATCGCGCCCGCGTTGAACTCCGGCACGAACAGCTGGTCGTACTTGCCGAAGGCGTACGGCACGCCGAAGTTGTCGTGGTAGAAGGCGAATCCCTGCTTGGTCTCGGTGAACAGGCGCTCGGCGTCCATGTGCTCGGCGAGCGAGGCGCGGCAGAACAGGCCGAGCGGGATCTCGCCGTGGCTGTCGGTGTACGAGTCGGTCCACGTCGCGTACGGACCGGCGATCATGGCGACCAGGTAGGTGCTCATCTTCGGGGTGGTCGCGAAGGTGTGCCGCACGACCGCGCCGACCTTGTGCTCCTCGGCGGTCGCGCCGTTGGAGACGACCCGCCAGTCGCCGGGTGCGGTGGCGACGATGTCGAAGGTCGCCTTGAGATCGGGCTGGTCGAAGCAGGCGAACATCCGCTTGGCATCGGCGGTCTCGAACTGCGAGTACAGGTAGACGTTGTCGTCGGTCGGGTCGACGAAGCGGTGCAGGCCCTCACCGGTGTGCGAGTACTCGCAGTCGGCCTCGACGACGAGCTCGTTGGTCTCGGCCAGCTCGGTCAGCGTGATCCCGGTCGACTCGTCGTAGCCGCTCACATCCAGCGGGGTGCCGTTGAGCACGGCCGAACGCACCCGCGGCGCCACCAGATCGATGAACGTGCTCGCACCGGGAGTGGCGGTGAAGGTGACGGTGGTCTTCGAACCGAAGGTGTCCGACACTTCCGAACCCGCGCCTCGCGGCTGGTCGGTGAGGTCGAGTTCGATCCGATAGTTCTGCACGGCCACGGTCGCGGCGCGTTCGACCGCCTGGTCGCGGGTGAGATTCGGGGCGGACATAGATCTCCTTCGTCGTCGACGAACACGGCACGGTCGAGCGCTGCGGTGGTCCACCGGTGCGCACATCAGCGTCCACAATGCCACTTGCCGTCGGCGCCCGCTCACGAGTTTCCGGCCTCGCCGCCACCGCGTGCGCTGGGTCACCGCCACCGCCGGATGCCCGGGGTCGCCGCCACCCCATGCCCCGGGTCGGCACCGCCGCGCACCTGGTCGGCGGCGCCCACCTGGTCAGGGCACAGTGACCACGAGTTTTCCGAGCGTCCGGTCCGTCTCGCCGAGCGCGTGCGCCTTCGCCGCTTCGGCGAGCGGGAACACCCCGGCGATGGTCGGCGTCAGCTCGCCCGACGCGAGCAGTTCGGCGACGGCCCGCATCCCGGCATGATCGGCCTCGACGAGCAGCGCGGCGAAGCGGGCGCCCTGCCGGGCCGCCTCGGCGGGCAGGTCGGTCCCGGTGCGCGCCAGGATGCTGACGAGCAGTCCGCCGGGTCGCAGTGTCGGTAGCGACCGGCGGCTGTTCTCCTCGCCGAGGGTGTCCAGCACCACGTCGACATCGCCGACGACCTCGGCGAAATCGACCTCCCGGTAGTCGATCAGCTCGTCGGCGCCGAGCGAGCGCAGGTGCTCGTGCTTGGCCGCGCTCGCCGTCCCGATGACATACGCGCCCCGCGACTTCGCGATCTGCACCGCGAGATGGCCCACTCCGCCCGCGGCGGCGTGGATCAGCACCCGTTGTCCCGCTTGGATATTCGCGGTGTCGACCAGCGCCTGCCAGGCGGTGAGCGCGGCGAGCGGGGTGGCGCCGGCCACGATGTGGTCGACGTTGTCCGGCTTGTGGGCGAAGGCGCGAGCGGGCCCGACGACGTACTCGGCCAGCGAACCGTGCCCGTGCGGGTAGGGCAGCATGCCGAACACCTCGTCACCGGGCGCGAACAGGGTGACGCCGTAACCGACCGCCTCGACGACGCCGGAGACATCCCAGCCGAGCACGAAAGGCGGTGGGGGCAGGAACAAGCCGGGCAGGGCGCGATGCTTCCAGTCGGTCGGATTGAGCCCGGCCGCGTGCACCCGGACGAGCAGCTGGCTCGGGCCGGGGGTGGGACGGGGGAGTTCGATCTCGCGCAGGACCTCGGGTCCGCCGAGAGTGTCCTGGCTGATGGCGCGCATGGTGTCGGTCATGGGGTCAACGGTGCCGGGCTGCGGCCGTCGAGAAAATGGCATGAAAGTCATCATCCGATAGAATCGTGCCATGCATCGTGTGGTGGTCCTGGCGCTCGACGGCGTCTACCCGTTCGAACTCGGCACACCGCAGCGCGTCTTCGGCACCCTCGACGACCGCTACGAGGTGCTCACCTGTTCCGTCGACGGCGGGCCGGTGCGGACCTGTGCCGACTTCCGGATCGCCGTCGAGCACGGGCCCGAGTTGCTGGCGACCGCCGACACGGTGGTGATTCCCGCGTCCGATATCGGCGAAGCTCTCGCCGGGCTCGGTGCGGTGACCCGGGGTGCGCTCGCGCTGATCCGCCCCGGGACCCGCATCGTGTCGATCTGCACGGGAGCGTTCGTCCTGGCCGCGGCGGGCCTGCTCGACGGGCGACCCGCGACCACGCACTGGCGCATGGCCGACTCGTTCCGCCGCCACTTCCCGCGGGTGCGGCTCGACCCGGACGTCCTGTTCGTCGACGACGGTGACGTTCTCACCTCGGCGGGCGCGGCCTCCGGCGTCGACCTGTGCCTGCACATCGTGCGCGCCGATCACGGCAGCGCGGTGGCCAACCACGTGGCCCGCCGGTGCGTGGTGCCGCCGTGGCGCGAGGGCGGGCAGGCGCAGTACATCGACCAGCCCGTCCCCGATCCCGCGATCGCGAGCACCGCCGCAACCCGGCACTGGGCGCTCGAACATCTCGAGCTTCCGCTGACCATGGCGGAGCTGGCCGCGCACGCGCGGATGAGTCAGCGCACCTTCGCGCGCCGGTTCGTCGACGAAGTGGGGATGAGTCCCGGTCGCTGGCTCACTCAGCAACGGGTGGCCAGGGCCAGGCACCTGCTCGAGGCCAGCGATCTGTCGGTCGAGCAGATCGCCGGCCGAGTCGGCTTCGCGACCGGTGCCTCACTGCGCCAGCACTTCCAGGTCGCGGTCGGCGTCGCCCCGCTGACCTACCGCCGCACGTTCCGCCTCGCCGATATCGAGCGTGCGACTGCCTGACCGGAATGTGATCGGCCTCGCGTCGCGGTGACCAGGCCGGATCCGGTCACCGGGCGGGCCGGTAGAGTTCCGGGCGAACCCAGTACGCCCATCCAGGATTCGGAGGCTCGACGTTGAAGCATGTGCACGCCGGGAAAGTTCGTGACCTCTACGAGGACGGCGACACCCTGCTGCTGGTTGCCTCGGACCGCGTGTCGGTCTACGACGTCGTGCTGCCGACGCCGATTCCGGAGAAGGGCGCGCTGCTGACCCAGCTGTCGAACTGGTGGTTCGAGTACTTCACCGGCATCCCCAACCATGTGGTCTCCGCGACCGATGTGCCCGCCGAGTTCGCCGGGCGCGGTATCAGGGTCAAGCCGCTGAAGATGGTGCAGGTCGAGTGCATCGCGCGCGGGTACCTGACCGGGTCGGGGCTCAAGGAGTACCAGCAGTCCGGGACGGTGTCCGGCATCGCCCTGCCGCCGGGGCTGCGCGACGGCGACAAGCTGCCCGAGCCGATCTTCACCCCCTCCACCAAGGCCGCCGAGGGCCACGACGAGGCGATCAGCTTCGCCGACGTGGTGAACCAGGAGGGCCGCGAGGTCGCCGGGAAACTGCGCGACCTGACCCTCGAGATCTACTCGCGCGGCGCCGAGCATGCCGCGAAGGCCGGTGTGATCGTCGCCGACACCAAGGTCGAATTCGGCTGGGACGGTGACGTGCTCACCCTCGGCGACGAGGTGCTCACCTCCGACTCCTCGCGCTTCTGGCCCGCCGACGAGTGGGAGCCGGGCCGCGCGCAGCGTTCCTTCGACAAGCAGTTCGTGCGCGACTGGTCGACCTCCACCGGGTGGAACAAGGAGTACCCGGGTCCGGAGATCCCCGCCGACGTGGTCGAGGCGACCCGGCGCAAGTACGAAGAGGCCTACGAGCGCATCACCGGCAACACCTGGCAGGGCATCCAGGGCTGATGCCCGCGCGGCGCCGGGGCGATGCACCGGCGCCGCATCCGCGCGATGGCCGACCGCACCACGGTCGGCGCGTCAGTGCACCGGCGCGAGAACGCCTTTGACCTCGCAGATGTGGTCCATGTTCGCGTTGCCCCACGCGCCGAGGGTGACGAGCGCCGCGTTCAGCGATACCCCGAGGTCGGTGAGTGAGTACTCCACCTTCGGGGGCACCTGCGCGTAGATCTCCCGGTGGACGATCCCGTCGTGCTCGAGCTCACGCAACTGCTGGATCAGCATCTTCTCGGTCACCCCGGGCACCATCCGCTTGAGGTCGCCGAAGCGCTGGGTGCCGGTCGACAGTGCCCACAGGATCAGCGCCTTCCACTTGCCGCCGACGACGTCGAGCGCCGCATCGATCCCGCACGAGTACGGGCGCTCTCGCTGCTTCATGTTCGCCTTACTTACTTTTTGGTGAGTATTGGACTTGATAGTCGGTACTTGTGCAGTGTATCGCTACCGGCGAATCTAGGAGTGCGTTGCCGAGGTGGCGGCGAGAGCTTCGAACCAAGGGGAAACATGACCAACTCGGTGACGGCACAGCGGGTTTCGGTGCTCGGTCTCGGTGCGATGGGCACCGCGCTGGCGCAGGCGCTGCTGACCGGTGGCCACCAGGTGACGGTGTGGAATCGCACCGCGGCGCGGGCCGAGCCGCTGGTGGCGCAGGGCGCGGTGCTCGCGGCGAGCTCCGCCGAGGCGCTGGCCGCGGCCGATCTGGTGATCCTGTGCGTGCTCGACGACGCGGCGGTGCGCGAGCACATCGAGCCGGTCGCGGCGCTACTGCGCGGGCACACGGTGGTGAACCTGACCACCACGACACCGGAACAGGCGCGGGCACTGGGCCGCTGGGCCGCGGACAACGAGGTCGAACTGATCGACGGCGGCATCATGGCGGTGCCGTCGATGATCGGCGGGCCCGGCGCGTTCGTGCTGTACAGCGGCGCGACCGCGGCCTTCGATCGGTACCGCCCGGTGCTCGAACTGTTCGGGCGGGCCGATTTCGTCGGCGCGGATCTCGGCGCGGCGGCGATGTACGACGTGTCGATCCTGGGCGGCATGTACGCGATGTTCGCCGCGTTCCAGCAGGGCGGCGCCATGGTCCGCACCACGGGTGGCACCGCCGCGCAGCTGGCCGCGCTGATGGCCCCGTTCCTCCAGGCCATGGCGACCCTGCTCGCCCAGCACGCGCCCGGCATCGACACCCCGGCGGAGTACGTGCAGGAACAGAGCGACGAATTCACCGCCGCCGCCATCGATCTGATCGACAAGGCGGCCGTCGAATCCGGCAACCCCACCGAACTCTTCGGCGTGCTGCGACGCATGCTCACTGGACTGTGAGCGTGTCCGCTCTCGGGGCCAGGCCGCGCGGTGACGGTGACGGTCACCGCGCGGGGCAGGGGCTCAGGCGTCGACCAGGTTCGCCGCGAGGAAGTCGTCGACGAAACCTTCGGCCGTCGCGTCGAACGCGGCGTAGTGGGCGGTGCGGGCGTCGCCACTGATCGCCTCGCCGATGATCAGATTGCCCTCGGCGTCCAGGGTCTGCGGCTGTTCCTCGGCGTCGGGAAGCAGGCCGACCCGGGAGTCGGCGAAACCGCTGTAGTAGGCCAGACCCGCGCTGAGCTGGGCCTCCAGCAACTGCTGCATGCCGGGGAGGATCTCGTCGCCCGCGGTCGCGCCCGCGAGGCCGAGCCACAGGATGCGCTTGCCCGCCAGGCGCGGCTTGCTGCGGCCGTAGGCGAATCCGTAGTTCCAGACGCTGTCGATCCAGCCCTTGAGCGTCGCGGGCACGCTCTGCCAGTAGACCGGGAAGACCACGACCACGACTTCGGCGGCCAGCAGGCGCCGCATGTGCGCCTCGGTTCCGGGGGCGTACTGCTTGTCGCGGTTGCCCCAGTCCGGCTGGTCGGCCACGGTCATCCGCGGGTCGAAGTTCTCGGCGTGCAGATCCAGGAAGTCGATCGTGTACCCGGCGGCGGTGAGCCGGGTGGCCGCGCGGCGCGCGATATGGGCGGACAGCGAGTCGGCGCGGTGGTGGGCGAGCACGACGAGCGCTGTGCGAGAGCCTGATTCGGGCTGATTCGACTCGGTGGTGGTCGGCACTGTGGTGGAAGGCGACTGCGACACGGTGGGCTCCCTGTTCGATCGTGAGGTGGGACGGTGTGCCCCGTGCCTTCGAGTTAACCGTGGTTTGCGTGGACGATCTATGGGCGATCATCTCCAGTTGATAGGAGTTCGTCTACGCTGGTGGCATGGACCCGTTGAGTTCGCTGCTGAGTGGCATCCGTGCCGACGGCTCGGTCGTCGCCCATGCCGTCTTGCGGGCACCGTGGACGATTCGCTTCGCCGATCGAGCGCCGCTGATCATGGTGTGTGTGCTGCGCGGCGGCGGCACCCTGGTGCTCGCCGACGGGTCGCGCACCCGGCTCGGCGCGGGCGATACGGCGGTGGTGCAGGCCGGTGAACCGTTCCAGCTCAACGATATCGAGGCCGCGCCCGATCGGCCGCTCACCGAGTACGAGCTGTCCTGTTTCGTGCCGGACGGGTTCGGCCCGACCGACTCATCCTGCGCCACACCGGGATTGACCGAGGAGATCACCGAAACCGGTGCGCCGGGGGAGACGTCGCTGATCGTCGGCGCCTATCGCGCCTCGGGCAGGCGGCACGAACGCCTGCTGCGCGCCCTGCCGCCGGTGATGGTCGTCGCCGCCGACAGCGACGTGTGCGCCTGGCTCGAGGACTCCGCCGCCGAGGCGGTCCGGCACAGCGCGGGCTCGCAGGCCATGATGGATCGCCTGCTGGACTGGTCGCTGGTCTGCAACCTGCGCACCTGGCTCGCCGAGCAGCAGCACTGCGCGCCCGCCTGGTATCGCGGGATGGCCGATCCGGTGGTCGGCCCGGCACTGGAAGCCATCCACGCCAAGCCTTTCGAGCGGTGGACGGTCGCGAGCCTGGCCGCCGAGGCCGCCGTGTCGCGGGCGCTGTTCGCCAAGCGGTTCACCGAGGTGATCGGTGAACCGCCACTGACCTACCTCACCGAATGGCGGATGGCCGAGGCGGAGGAACTGCTCGCCGATCCCGCGCGCAGCGTCGCCCAGGTGGCGACCACCGTCGGCTACTCCGACGCGTTCGGATTCAGCGCGGCCTTCAAGCGCTCGCGGGGCAGCAGCCCGACGGAGTTCCGGGCCGCCCTCGTCTGATCAGGTCCGCGGTGCGAGCAGCACCAGCGGGATCTCCCTGGTGGTCTTGGTCTGGTAGTCGCCGTAACCCTTGTATCCCTTGACGACCCGGGGCCACAGCTTCGCCCGTTCCTCGGGGGTGGCGACGTGGGCCGTCATCGGCCGCGTCGGGCCGGTCTGCAGCGACACCTCGACATTCGGGTTGTCCCGCAGGTTCAGGTACCAGGCCGGGTGCGTCGGGTCGCCACCGCGGGAGGCCACGACGACGATCGTGTCGCCGTCGATGACCGGCGCGGTCAGCATCACCTTGCGCGGTTCGCCGGATTTGCGGCCGATCGTGGTCAGTTCGAGGGAGGGCATCCCGAAGATGCGGTTGCCGACGCGGCCTCCGCTGAGGGCGAGCAGGACGCGGTGGCCGGCGTTCATGATCTTCAGCTGCAGGTCGCTGGGCATGACCGCAATGTACTCCGTCGAGGTAACCGCCCGGCGTGTCCGGCGTCAGCCCAGGTGGTCGGTGAGCCGGGTGAGAAATGGGCGCTGACCTTTCCCGAGTTTGTCCTCGGCGGTGGCCGGATCGAACCAGGCCGCGCGGTCGATTTCGGGGAACACGCCGGTGCGGCCGGAGCGCGGCGGCCATTCCATCTCGAACGTGCCGGGGACGACCTCGGCCGGATCGAGATCACCCTCGACGGCCCACACGGTGACGGTCTTGCGCCTGCTGCCGCTGCCGTAGCGCACCTCACCGAGGTCGATCCAGTCGCCGTCGGGAACCGGGAGCCCGAGCTCCTCGGTGAATTCCCGCGCCGCGGCCACGCGAGCCGGTTCCTCGTCGGGGACATACTCGCCCTTGGGGATCGACCACGCCGAGGAGTCCTTCTTCGCCCACAGCGGGCCGCCCATATGGCCGAGCAGAACCTCGATCCCGGCGGCGCGGCGGCGATAGACCAGGACACCCGCACTGAACACATCCGTCACGACTGCGAGTCTGCCAGGACCGCCGTCAGTCGAGTCCATCGACGAACCGGCCGAGCAGGCGGGCGAACGCGGCGCGGTCGGTGCCGGACCAGCCGGCCATCGCGCGGTCGAAGGCGCCGCGACGCCGGTCGTGCGCCCGATCCAGCAGGTCCCGGCCGCTTTCGGTGAGCACGAGCAGCGAACGCCTGCCGTCGGACTGGTCGGCGACGCGGCGCAGGTAGCCGCCGGTGACGGCGGCGGCGACGAGCTTGCTGGCGCGCGGCTGATCCACGGCCAGCGCGGCCACGACCGTGGACACGGTCGGCTCGGTCGCGGCCTCGACCACATCGAGCACGTCGAAGGCCTGTCCGCTCGGTTCGTCCGCCGCCAGGGTGCGCCGGGTCTGGCGCCGCCGGATGGCGATCATCGCCCGTTCGATCCGCTCGACCTCGTCCACGAGCTCATGCTACCGTCGTACATATACATGTAATAGGACATGTAAGTGTAATAGTGCATGAAAGAGTGGATGATGACCGAACGCAGGCTGATCGGTTACCAGGTCAAACGCCTGGACCAGCTCATCGAGGCGACCTTCGACCGGGCGGTCGAGAGCGTCGGGATGTCGCGGCGGGAGTGGCAGACGCTCAACACGATCGTCGGCGATCCCGCCGCTGACCTGGTCGACGCGCTGCGGCCCTTCTGGACGGCCGACGGCGCGTCGATCGCCGATGTCACCGCCGCCCTGATCGCACGTGGGTGGATCACCCGCGACCCCGACGGCCGGTATGCCGCTACGGACGCGGGGCTGGCGGCGCACGGGACCGCGGCCCGCGCGGTGGGCGTCGTCCGCCGACAGCTGGCGGACGGCATCACCGATGCCGAATTCGCCACGCTCACCACCACTCTCGCGCGAATGATCGCGAACCTCGAACCAGCCGGTTGACCCGTTCCCGGCCTCGGCGCGACGTCCAGCGACGGTCGCGCGGCGAGTTCACTGGGCTGGCGTGGCTTTGCTGGAGCGTGGACGCAAGCGAACCGCCGATACGGCCTCGCCCGAACGCAGGCCGGCGGCGCGGAGCAGTAGGTAGTCGCGCTCCGGCACGCTTGCCGTCTGCTTGGCGGCCAGCTGATAGTGCGCGACGGCAGCGGCGTCGTCGCCCGCCATCTCGTGCAGGTGCCCGCGCACCGCGGCGAGCCGATGGGAGCGGGCCAGCGGTTCGGAGACGGAGTCGGCCACGGCGAGTCCGGCGGCGGGACCGTGCGCCATGGCGGTTGCCACGGCCCGGTTGAGAGTGACCATCGGGTTCGGGTTGGCGCGCTCGATCATGGTGTAGAGCAGCAGGATTCGGGCCCAGTCCGTGTCCTCGACCCGAGCTGCCTGCGCGTGCAGACCGGCGATCGCGGCCTGGATCTGATACCTGCCGGACAGGCCTGCGGGCAGGGTCGCGGTGAGCAGGCGCAGTCCCTCGGTGATCTGGGCGCGGTCCCAGCGGGAGCGATCCTGTTCGTGCAGGGGGATCAGCTCGCCGTGCGGACCGGAGCGGGCGGCGCGGCGGGCGTCGGTGAGCAGCATCAGCGCGAGCAGGCCGGTGATCTCGGTGTTCGTCGGCAGCAGGGCGCGCAGCGCGCGGGTCAGCCGGATGGCCTCGGCGGAGAGGTCGGCGCGGCGCAGCCCGGCACCGGAACTGCTGGTGTGCCCCTCGGTGAAGATCACGTACAGCACCTGGAGTACCGCGCTCAGGCGTGCGCTGTCGTGCGCGCCGTTGGCGAACGGCCGCTCGCTCTCGGCCAGCCGCTTCTTCGCGCGGGAAATGCGTTGCGCCATGGTCGCTTCCGGGACCAGGAAGGCAGCGGCGATCTCGCCGGTGCTCAGGCCGCCGACCGCGCGCAGGGTCAACGCGATCGCGCCGGCGGGCGGCAGATCGGGATGGCAGCACAGGAAGTACAGGTCGAGGGTGTCGTCGCGCGCAGTCGCCTCGATGGGCACATCGCGGACGAAAACCGTTGTCTCCCTGCGCCGCCGCGCGACTTCGGCGCGCACCGCGTCGGCCATCCGGCGCTGGGCCACCTGGATCAGCCAGCCGCGCGGATTGCCCGGCAGGCCGTCGGTACGCCACTGCGTCGCCGCCGCGAGCAGCGCGTCCTGCACGGCGTCCTCGGCCAGGTCGAAATCGCCGAACCGGCGGACCAGAACGCCGAGGACCTGCGGGGCGAGTTCGCGCAGCAGGTCCTCGGTGCGCGGGGCTCGGCTCACTCGGCAGGCGCGCTCATGATCTGGCGCACCTCGATGTACTCGCCGAGCGGCTTGCCGCCAGGGCCGGGTGCGGCCGAGGCCTGCGCGGCGATCTCGATCGCGCGTTCGGGGGAGTCGACGTCGACGACCCAGTAGCCTGCCAGGAACTCCTTGGTCTCCGGGAACGGTCCGTCGGTCACCACCGGCGCCGAGCTGCCGTCGGAGCACACGATCAGCGCCTGCTCCGGACCGGCCAGGCCCTGGGCGTCGACGAGCTCGCCCGCGGCGGCCAGCTGTTCACCCAGCGCCCGCTGGAAATCGATGTGGGCGGCGATGTCCTCGGGCCCCCATTCCGGCAGCGGGGCGCTGCAGTACGCGGCGTCGGAATACGTCTTGACCAGCATGTACTTCATCGGAACGCTCCTGGTTTCGGTGGCGCCCTTCTGGCGCCCTCGAGACATGGTCGGAGCCGATGCGCATCGTTCGACACATCGGCTCCACCGATATCTGTGACCTGCATCACAAAGAAATGTCGGAATTGGCCAGCCGGTCCGGATCGACCGGCTCGCCCGCCAGGATCAGCTGCTTGATCCGCTCGGTCACGTCCCACACGTTGACGTTCATGCCCGCGCGCACCCGGTTCTGCGGATCGAGCCAGAACGCAACGAACTCGCGCTCGGCCTGGTCGCCGCGGACCACCACGCGCACGTCGTCGTCACGGCCGACATAGCCGGTGTACTCCATGCCGACGTCGTACTGATCGCTGAAGAAGTACGGAAGCCGGTCGTAGGACGCGGATTTGCCCAGCATGGTCAGCGCGGCCACCGCGGGCTGGTTGAGCGCGGTGGCCCAGTGCTCGACGCGCACGCGCCGGTTCAGCAGCGGATGTTCCTGCTCGGCGATGTCGCCGACCGCGACCACATCCGGGTCGCTCGTGCGCAGACCCGCGTCGACCAGTACGCCGCCGTCGGCCGCGAGCCCGGCCGCGAGCGCTGCCTCGATATTGGGCTGGGCGCCGACCGCGACCAGCACCGCCTCCGTGGGGATCACGGTGCCGTCGCCGAGCTGCACGCCGGTGGCGTGGCCGTCGTCGGTCAGGATCGTGTCGACCTTGGTGCCGGTCCGCAGGTCGACGCCGTGCGCGCGGTGCAGCTCGGCGTAGAACGCGCCCATCTCCGGGCCGAGCGCGCCGATCAGGGGGAGCTCGGCCGCTTCCAGCACGGTCACCTCGACCTGTCTGGCCCGCGCCTGCGCGGCGACCTCGAGGCCGATCCAGCCACCGCCGATGATCACCAGCGTGCGGTGCGTCCGCAGGATCTGGGCGAGCACATCCGAATCGCCGATCGTGCGCAGGGTGTACACATTCGGCGCGTCGGCGCCGGGAATGGGCAGCGTGCGCGGGCGGGAACCGGTGGCCAGCGCCAGCTTGTCGTAGCTCAGAGTGGACTCATCCGGCAGTGTCACCGTGTGGGCGCGCGGATCGAACGCCGTCGCGGTGGTGCCCAGCCGCAGGTCGATGTGATGATCGCGGTACCAGGAACCCTGGTCGACGGTGAAATCGGGCAGCTGCTGGGTGCCTGCCAGATGCTGTTTGGACAGGGGCGGCCGCTCATAGGGCAGCTCCTCCTCGGCAGCCAGCACTGTCACCCGGCCGTCGAAGTCGTTGGCGCGCAGGGCCTCGGCGAGCTTGGCTGCACCGAGTCCGCCGCCGATGACGACGAAATGCTGATTCGAGCTCATGAACGGACTCCTTCTCGCGGACGACCGGGACTCCTCGCCGTCGAGCCTAGTGCGCGAGATCACCGCAGGGGAACGATTCAGGGCGTGGCGCGGTTGCACCAACCGGCGGGCTTTGCGACCTGCCCAACTGTGACTCGAGAGGAAGCTCCGTGAGCGATCAAGCCACGAAGGACGTCGTCGATTTCTGGTTCGACCCGCTGTGCCCCTGGTGCTGGATCACGTCCCGCTGGATTCTGGAAGTGGAGAAGGTGCGTGACATCGACGCGCGTTTCCACGTGATGAGCCTGTCGGTGCTCAACGAGGGCAAGGATGATCTGCCCGAACGCTACGTCGACCTGATGGCCGCGGGCTGGGGCCCGGTCCGGGTCGCGATCGCCGCCGCCGAGAAGGCGGGCCAGGAGATCCTGGCGCCGCTCTACACCGCGCTGGGCACCCGCATCCACCAGCGCAGGGACGAATTCGAGCGCGAGACCGCCCAGGAAACCTTCGCCGCGGTCGTGGCCGACGCCCTCGCCGAGCTCGGCCTGCCCGCCGAGCTCGCGGATGCCGCCACCAGCACCGAGTTCGACGAGACGCTGCGGGAGAGCCACCACGCGGGGATGGACAAGGTCGGCCCCGATGTCGGCACCCCGACGATCCACGTCAACGGGGTCGCGTTCTTCGGTCCCGTGCTCTCGCGCATCCCGCGCGGCGAGGACGCGGGGCGTGTGTGGGACGGCGTGGTCGCGCTGGCTTCCTACCCCCACTTCTTCGAACTGAAGCGCACCCGCACCGAAGACCCTGTGTTCGACTGACAACGAGCAGGTGGGGTGCCCGACCGGCACCCCACCCCGTCACACCGGCTTCGGCGGTAGCGCGGGCGGCGCCGCGTTGAGCGGATAGCCACCGGGCGGCGGGATCATGCCGGGCTGCGGTGCGCTCGGGCGGCAGAACATCGGGCCCGGCTTGCTCCGGTCGCGCAGCGCCCACATCCGCCAGGTCAGCACCGGATGACTCGACATCGCGTTGACCAGCAACACGAAGCCGCCCTTCTCCTGCGCCGCCCGGTCGGCCATCTCGTCGAACCCGACGTCGGTATTGAGGTACTTGCCCGCGGCGAGGGTGGCCATGGCGCCCGGCGCGCCCAGATGCCGGTTACAGAAGCCGTGATTGTCGGCCGTGAACTCCTGTGCCCGGATCAGCGACGACCCGAGCAGCGGCAGCCACGGCGCGACGAACATGCCGAGCTGACGCCAATACGACACGTGCCCGGCGGCGATGTGGCCGACCTCGTGGCCGATGATGAACGCCAGCGCGTCGGGTTCGCGGGCGGCGCCGCCGATCTCGAACAGGTCGCTGTAGACCACGACGAACCGGCGGAACCCGTGCCCGGACGCGAACGCGTTGATCTGGCCGTTGCCGAGCACCACATAGGCGTCGGGCACCTTCGGCATCCCGAATCGCGCCGCGGCCTCCTGCACCAGCCGATAGCCCTCGGGGAACTGGGTCGGCGACATCTTGACGCCGTTGATCCGCATCCGCGCGTAGTTCATGCCTCGGCCCGCCCACAGCAGCACCGGCGCGAACAACAGCAGCAGCACATACGGGCTGGTCAGAATCGAATCGCTGACCTCTTCCCCGTGCTCGTCGACGACGGGGTCGGCCACCACCTCGACCACCAGCATCAGCAGCGCGAGCAGATACGCGACCGAGGTGATCATGATGACGACCACCAGCAGCGGGATCTCCCACGGATGCCGGGCGGGCATCCCGAACGGTGACAGCCCGCGCGGCTGGTACTGCGGCGGCAGGGGCGGACCGCCGGGCGGGTAATACCCCTGTGGCACCGGCGGATACGCGCCTGGAAACGGCTGGGTCTGCGGAAAAGCTCCGGTCTGTGGAGCGGGGAACCCGCCGGTCTGCGCGCCCGGCTGCTGCCACGGCGCCGGCGGTGCGGTCCCCGGCTGGTCGGCAGACGGCCCCGGCGGCACGGGTGGGGGACCTGCCGAAGGCGGAGAATGCGGTTCGTGCGGGTGCATGAAAACGACTCTAAGCGGCCTGACACAATCGCAGCCATGCGCGTTTACCTGGGTGCCGACCATGCCGGTTTCGAACTGAAGAATCACGTCAAGGCCCATCTGCAGGAGGCCGGACACGAGGTCGTCGACTGTGGCGCCCTCGAATACGACGCTCTCGACGACTACCCCGCCTTCTGCATCGAGGCGGCCCGCCGCACCGTCGCCGACCCCGGCTCGCTCGGCCTGGTCTTCGGTGGCAGCGGCAACGGCGAGCAGATCGCCGCCAACAAGGTCCCCGGCGCCCGCTGCGCCCTGGCCTGGAGCGTCGAAACCGCCAAGCTGGCCCGCGAACACAACAACGCTCAGCTGATCGGCATCGGCGGCCGCATGCACACCACCGCCGAGGCCCTCGCCATCGTCGACGCGTTCATCGCGCAGCCGTGGTCGGAAGAGGCCCGTCACCAGCGTCGCATCGACATCCTCGCCGACTACGAGAAGTCCGGCGAGGCACCTGAGGTCCCCGCGTACTGATCCGCCTCTCCGCGAATTTCGGCCAGACCTAGGTGCGGGGTGAGTTGGCGACGCGGCCGGCGGTGGGGTGGCTGTCGGGTCAGCTCGTACCCGGTGAGTTACCCATGTGCTTGCGAGATCAGTTGGTGAGTTGTGATTGAGGAGGGTGTGTTTCTTGCCTGAGGGGCACACCCTTCATCGCATCGCCCGCTTGCATCAGGAACGGTTCTCCGGTGGCGCTGTGCGGGTTTCGAGTCCGCAAGGGCGCTTCGCCGAGGGCGCCGCGCTGGTGGACGGGTGGGTGCTGGAACGGGCCGAGGCCGTCGGCAAGCATCTCCTGCACCACTACGAGTCCGGGCTGACCGTGCACGTGCACCTCGGGTTGTACGGCACGTTCAGCGAGGCCGGGCTGCCGATGGGTCCGCCCGTCGGACAGGTGCGGATGCGGATGATCGGCGCCGCAACGGAATTCGGGACCGATCTGCGCGGGCCGACCGCGTGCGAGGTGCTCAACCCCGGCGAGGTGGATGCCCTGGTGGCGCGGCTGGGCGCCGACCCGCTGCGGCCCGATGCCGATCATGAACGAGCCGGTGCGCGAATCCGGCGCTCCCGCAGGGCGATCGGCGCGCTGCTGATGGACCAGGCGGTGATCGCCGGCGTCGGCAATGTCTACCGTGCGGAAGTGCTCTTCCGGCACGGCATCTCGCCGTTCCGGCCGGGCACGTCGGTGAGCGCCGCGGAATGGGACGCGCTGTGGGCCGATCTCGTCGACCTGATGCCGGTCGGCGTCGCCACCGGCCGCATGCATGTCGTCCGGCCCGAACACGACACCGGCGCACCGTCGTACGCCAAGGACCGGCCACGCACCTATGTGTACCGCCGCCAGGGCGAACCGTGCCGGGTGTGCGCGACGCCGATCGCGCACAAGGTCATGGACGGGCGAAATCTGTTCTGGTGCCCCACCTGTCAGCCACGCTGATTTGCGGCAGGCTACATCGAACGCTGAGAGGGGTTGAGCCGGAGCGCGAAGTGCAGGCTTCGCGATCCGACTCAGCCCGCGACCGCGGTTCCCAGTTCCGGGTCGCCCGATTCGGCGAGCGCGAAACGCCGCCCGCCCGCGGATTTCGCCGAATACATCGCGCGGTCGGCGCGACGCAGCAGATCGGTGAAATCGCACGTCTTTCCCGGCGCGCAGAACGCCGTGCCCACGCTGGCCGAGACCGGTACCGGCCCCGCGCTCGACCACACCGGGTCGCGCAGCGCCGCCACCACGCGGTGCGCCAGCTCGCCGAGGGTGTCGCGGCGCGGATTGGCCGCGACAACGAACTCGTCGCCGCCGTACCGGCAGATCACCGTGTCGGGCGGGCACACCTCGCGCAGCCGGTTGGCCAGTTCGACCAGTACCTCGTCGCCGATCGCGTGTCCGTAGCCGTCGTTGATCTGCTTGAACCGATCCAGATCGACGACCAGCACGCCGACGCCGCGGGTCGGGTCGGCCGCGAAGGCCCGTACTCGTTCCTGCAGCAGCGTGCGGTTGGCCAGATCGGTGAGCGCGTCGTGGGTTGCTTCGTGCCGCAAGCGGTGCTGCAGCGCGGCGATCTCCTGTACGCGCAGTGACACTTTCGCCGAGATGTTCTGTTCCTGTTGCGCGAGCGCGCGTTCCTGCAGCGCCTGCGCGTAGCTGTCGATGGCCTGGCTGGCGACCAGCGGCCAGCGGGTGGCCACCAGCGATCCCGGCACGCCGGAGGGGAAGCCGAGCAGCCAGCGGGTGGCATGCGCCAGCATCCTGGTGCGTTCGAATGGCGCCTCGGCAAGCCGGGCGCCGAGCATCCGCGCCTGTGGCACCGGGAACGGTTCGGTCCGAGCCAGATGCAGCAGCCGCTCGACGATCTCGACGAGCACCGGCTCCAGCTGGTGCGGCGCCGTGGACGATCCCGGTTCGGCGCACACCGCGCGGGCCCAGGCGCGGGCCATCGCGGCGACCGGTGGCTCGATGTGGACAGTCATCGATATCACCGGCGGAAGGTGGCGACGGTCTTGCCACCTCGATCGTTCGCACTGCTACGCGGTTGAGTCCACCGAGTTCGGCACACGCTCACCGCCCCCTTTCCAGATACCCCCGTCCGGCAAAAAGGATCCTAGCAAGCCACCCGAGACCTAAAAGCCGCGTAGTAGAACACGTTGCAGGTCTCTCGCGAATGGCGATCGGGTATGACATCGCTGCAGGCGCTCGGGTGTTACACGCTTCCCGGAAAAACTTTGGGAGGACCGAAACGCGCAGCGTGTTGCCCATCTCGAGGTGGTGGACGTTGGGTCGCCAATGGGTTCCTCCTGGCAAAGGGGGCGAGTCGTGACACTGCGGCCGAGTGGCCACGACTCCCCCCGACAAGGAGCCGTCACGCGCCATCTCATGGTGGCCTACTCGCCGCCCACATGCCAGGTTTTTAAGGAAAATTCTCCTATTTAATCCCCCGGTGGAGCAGGCGCCGGTCCCCATAGGCGCGCATCAACAATGGTGTCGGTCGGAGGGTTTCCACGGCTAGGGTCATTAGGCCCTAATCGGGCGCTGCGCCGGCGGGTGACAGCACCGTGGAGGAGGGCGCGTCGCCGTGCTCGCCAGGGGGCGGATTGGCATTTATCGCGCGGGATTCGGTACAGTCGTGTCGCACACGACATCGTGGCGATCCCATCGATGTCGTATGCCTGCGGGTGTAGTTCAATGGTAGAACCTCAGCCTTCCAAGCTGATGGTGCGGGTTCGATTCCCGTCACCCGCTCAAACATGAATTCCCTCGACGGCGTCGCAGCCTGCGAGGCCTCGGGGTGTAGCGCAGCTTGGTAGCGCATCCGCTTTGGGAGCGGAGGGTCGCAGGTTCAAATCCTGTCACCCCGACCATCACCATTTCGCCCAGTTGCAGGGTTGTGTCGGCGAGGTAGGAGTGCTCATGTCCACGGAACGCAGGGTCGCCATCGTCACCGGTGCCGCACGGGGTATCGGCGCCGCCGTCGCCGTCAAGCTCGCCGCCGACGGATATGCCGTCGCCGTCCTCGATCTCGATGCCGCAGCCTGCGCCGACACCGTCGCCGCCATCGAAGCCGCCGGTGGCAGTGCGCTCGCGGTGGGCGCCGATGTCTCCGACGAAGCCGCTGTCGCCGCGGCGGTCGAGCGGATCGCCACCGAGCTCGGCGCGCCGACGGTCCTGGTCAACAACGCGGGCGTGCTGCGCGACAACCTGCTGTTCAAGATGTCGGTCGACGACTGGGACACCGTCATGAACGTGCACCTGCGTGGCGCTTTCCTGATGACCCGCGCGGTGCAGAAGTACATGGTGGACGCCAAGTTCGGGCGCATCGTGAACCTGTCGAGCACCTCCGCGCTCGGCAACCGCGGTCAGGCCAACTACTCCGCGGCCAAGGCGGGCATGCAGGGCTTCACCAAGACCCTGGCCTTCGAGCTGGGCAAGTTCGGTGTCACCGCGAACGCGATCGCGCCCGGTTTCATCGAGACCGAGATGACCGCGGCCACCGCCGCCAGGGTCGGTGTCGACTTCGAGGCGTTCAAACAGGCCGCCGCGGCGCAGATCCCGGTCAACCGGGTCGGCAAGCCCGAGGACATCGCCAACACCGCGTCGTTCTTCGCGAGCGAGGGCGCCGGGTTCGTGTCCGGTCAGGTCATCTACGTCGCGGGCGGACCGAAGGACTGACCCGAAGGCTGGTGCGCGCGAAGAAATTTCGCCCATCCAGCCCGGCGGACCGCCGCCGCTGAATCTCGCTGCCGCTCAGGCGCAGCGGAAGCGGAATTCGGTGCTGACCGCGGTGCGCCGGCGGACCTCGAGCTGTACCGGTTCGGTGTCGGCGAGGGCGCAACCACCGGGCACGGTGATCACCCTCGCCTCGTAGCAGCCGTCGGGCAGCGCGATGGCGGCGCGACCGTCGGCGCCGCTGGTCAGGGTCGAGACGACCTTGGTCTCGTCGCAGCGGGTCACCGTGATCTCGGCGCGGTTGACGGGGATCGGTTCGCGACCGGTGATCGCCCGGACGGTCAGTGTCCCCGCGGTACTCGCCCCGGGCGGCGCCGGATCCGCGGTAGCCACCCCCGCACCGACCAGTGGGCAGAGCACGGCCAGTGCGAGCAACGTTCGGCGCATGAACCTCTCCTCGGCAGTGAGTCGGGTCGTCCGCCGCTGATGGTAAGCCCGATTCGCCACATCGCGGCCGACCGGTGCGGGATGTCGAGTTGACGATTCGGCGACGACGGCGCGACGCAAGATCGAGAAGGACCGCGGCCAGGCCTAACCGGCGGGGGTGATGCCTGCGCGTTCGGTCCAGATCTGTTCGGCGGGAACGGAGATCGTGGTCAGTTCGGGGTAGCGCACGGCGGAGAGGCTGCCGCCGAAGACGGCGCCGGTGTCCAGGCACAGGGTGTTGTTGACCCAGGTCAGCTTGGTGACGGGGGTGTGGCCGTAGAGGACGGTGGCGGTGCCGCGGTAGTCCCTGGCCCAGTCGTAGCGGATGGGCAGGCCGTGTTCGTCGTATTCGCCGGTGGGGGAGCCGTAGAGGGCGAACGAGCGGGCCCGGCCGGAGGTGCTGCCGTGCAGGCTTTCCGGCAGGCCCGCGTGCGCGACGACCAGCTTGCCGTGGTCGAGCAGATAGTGGCTGGGCAGCTCGCGCAGGAAAGTGTGCGCGGCGGTGCGGAATTCGAGGGCCTCGTCGGCGAGCTGGGCCAGTGAGCGTTCCAGGCCGTGCGCGATCCGGACATTGCGGCCGTCGAGGGCGCGCACCAGCTTGTAGTCGTGGTTGCCCGTGACGCACAGGGCGGTGCCCGCGGCGACCATGCCCATCGCCAGGCGCAGCACGCCGGGGGTGTCGGGGCCGCGGTCGACGAGATCGCCGACGAAGACCACGGTGCGCCCGTCCGGATGGGCGGCGCCGACCGCCCGGCCACGCTCGTCACGGTCGATCAGGTAGCCGAGTTCGCCGAGCAGGGTCTCGAGCTCGCCGCGGCAGCCGTGGACGTCGCCGATCACGTCGAACGGTCCGGTGAGGTCGCGGCGGTCGCGGGGGAGGGTGTGGTCGGTGCGGTGGGACTCGGTCATCGCCTCCATGGTCGTGCAGGCGCGGCCCGGGCCGCAAGCGCGTTACGTCACAGTGGGGATGGCGGCGTCGGGCCAGACCCAGTTCGCGACGACCGGGATGTCCTCGCCGTGCTCCCTCGTCCAGCGGCGCGCGGTCGACCTCGCGTCGACCATTTCCTGGCGCAGTCCCGCCGCTCGCTCGCGCAGGCCGGGGACCCGGTCGATCACGTCGAGCACCAGGTGGAAGCGGTCGAGATCGTTGAGCATGACCATGTCGAACGGGGTGGTGGTCGTGCCCTTCTCCTTATATCCACGCACGTGCAGATTGGCGTGATTGGTGCGGCGGTAGGTGAGCCGGTGCACCAGCCACGGGTAGCCGTGGAAGGCGAAGATCACCGGGCGGTCGGTGGTGAACAGCGCGTCGAACTCGGGATCGGCCAGGCCGTGCGGATGCTCGTCGGCGGGCAGCATGCGCATCAGGTCGACGACATTGACCACCCGGAGCCGCAGATCGGGCAGCCGATCACGCAGGATCGCCGCGGCGGCCAGGGTTTCCAGGGTGGGAATGTCGCCCGCGCAGCCGAGCACCACATCGGGCGTGGCGCCCAGCTCGTCGTTGTGGCAAGCCCACTCCCAGATGCCTGCCCCGCGAGCGCAGTGCACGGCCGCCTCGGGCACCGAGAGCCAGTCGGGCCCGGGCTGTTTGCCCGCGACGACCACATTCGCGTAGTGCAGCGAGCGCAGGCAGTGGTCGTAGGTGGACAGCAGGGTATTGGCGTCCGGCGGCAGATACACCCGCACGATCTCGGGACTCTTGTTCGCGACGACATCCAGGAATCCCGGGTCCTGATGGGTGAATCCGTTGTGGTCCTGGCGCCACACATGCGAGGTGAGCAGGTAGTTCAGGCTGGGAATCTTGCGCCGCCACGGCACCGCCAGGCTGGCGTCGAGCCATTTGGCGTGCTGGTTGAACATGGCGTCGACGATGTGGATGAACGCCTCGTAGCAGGTGAACACGCCGTGGCGGCCGGTCAGCAGGTAGCCCTCCAGCAGGCCCTGGCACATGTGCTCGGAGAGCACTTCGACGACACGGCCGGTCGGGGACAGGTCGACGTCCCAGCGGCCGACCTCGGCCTGCCAGTCCCGGCCGGTCACCTCGAGGATGTCCCGCAGCCGGTTGCTGACCAGTTCGTCGGGGGCGAGGGTGCGGAAATTGTGCGGGTTGCGCGCGGTGACATCGCGCAGCCAGCCGCCGAGCACCCGGGTCGCCTCGTGCTGTCCCGCACCCGGCTGCTCGACCTCGACGCCGTACTCGCGCCAGTCGGGCAGGTCGAGGTCACGTACCAGCAGGCCGCCGTTGGCCACCGGATTGAGACTCATCGGCCGGTCCGGGATCTGCTCGAGCAGGGCGGGCACCGGTGTGCCGCCCTCGTCGAACAGCTCGTCGGGCCGATACGACCGCAGCCACTGTTCCAGCACGCGCCGGTGCCGCGGGTTGGTGCGGGCCGCGGGCAGCGGCACCTGATGGGCGCGGAAGGTGCCCTCGACCCGCTCGCCGTCGACCACCGGGGGACAGGTCCAGCCCTTCGGCGTGTGCAGCACGATCATCGGCCAACGTGGCCGGGTGCTGACACCGTCCTCGCGGGCCGCGCGCTGGAACCCGGCGATCAGGTCGAGGCAGGTGTCCATCGCGGCGGCCATCGCCTGGTGCACCGGCGCCGGATCGTCGCCGGAGACGATGATCGGCTCGTAGCCGTATCCGCGCAGCAGCGCGACCAGTTCCGCCTCGGGGATACGGGCGAAGATGGTCGGATTGGCGATCTTGTACTCGTTGAGCGCCAGGATCGGCACCACCGCGCCGTCGCGGCCCGCGTTGAGGAACTTGTTCGCGTGCCAGCTGCCCGCGAGCGGACCGGTCTCGGCCTCGCCGTCGCCGATCACGCAGAACACCGTCAGATCGGGATGGTCGAGCGCGGCGCCGTAGGCGTGCAGCAGGCTGTAGCCGAGTTCGCCGCCCTCGTGGAACGAGCCGGGCGTCTCCGGCGCGCAGTGGCTCGGGACGCCGCCGGGGAAGGAGAACTGGTGGAACAGCCTGCGCATGCCGTCGCCGTCGCGCGGGATATCGGGGTAGAGCTCGGCGTAGGCGCCCTCCAGCCAGGCGCAGGCGTTGGGGCCGGGTCCACCGTGGCCGGGGCCCGCCACGTAGACGGCGTTCAGGTCGCGTTCCCTGATCACCCGATTCGCGTGCGCCCACACCAGATTCAGGCCGGGCACCGTGCCGAAATGGCCGAGCAGACGCGGCTTGATGTCCTCGGGCCGCAGCGGCTCGCGCAGCAGCGCGTTGCGCATCAGATAGATCTGACCGACCGCCAGATAGTTCGAGGCCCGCCACCAGGTGTCCACCGCGACGAGCTCGTCACGGGTCAGCGGGCCGGGGGCGTCGGTGAGGGCATAGGGCTTCGGGGCGATGGTCTCGCCGTCGCCGCCGCCCACGTTGTCGGCCGCGGTGTCGCGCTCGATATCGCTGGTCCTGGTCATCGCGGACTCTCCTCGCACTGGGTGAGCTGCGGCGTCGCGCGCCGCGGGACCTGTCCGTTGCGCCGATTCGACACTCGGCGACACCGGTGGAGAAACGCACCGCCGAGCCTACCGCCGTGCCGGTACCAGGGCCCGGATCAGCGGTCTATTACTGTGCGGGCCATGCATTCTCTCGGCAGGATCATCGGCATCGGACTCGTCGCGGCCGCCGCGATCGCGACAGCGGCGTGCGGCTCGGACACGGAGTCGTCCGGCACGACGTCGACCACCAGCGCCGCCGCCGGCGCGCCGACGGCGAGCAAGGGCCGCGAGTGCACCGCCGACGATGTGAAGGTCAGCGGTGGCTACGGCGACGCGCCGGAGATCACCATCCCGGACTCCTGCGACCCGCCCAAGACGCTGATCGTCAAGGACCTGGTCGCGGGCAACGGCCCCGGCGCGGTCGCGGGTCAGCCGCTGACCATGAACTACGCGCTGGTCACCTGGTCGGACAAGCAGACCCTCGACAGTTCCTTCAAGCGCGGCAAGCCGTTCCAGCTGACCCTCGGCGCCGGCCAGGTCATCGAGGGCTGGGACCAGGGTCTGCTCGGGGTCCAGCAGGGCACGCGCAGGCTGCTGATCGTGCCGCCGAACCTCGGCTACGGCGACGGTGGCAACGGCGTCGCGCCGAACGAGACGCTGGTCTTCGTCACCGACGCGGTGCAGGTCGGCCGCTAGCCGCCGCCCAAACAACTGCCGATTGCACGGCCGCGAACGCGGTCAACTACCCTGGTCGGGATGCGCATTGTGCGCCGCCTCAGGGTGCGACGCCCCATGCGGGGACACCACATGAACTACGAACCAAGGAGCATGTCCGTGAAGAGCACCGTCGAGCAGCTGAGCCCGACCCGGGTCCGGATCAACGTCGAGGTGCCCTTCGAGGAGCTGAAGCCCGACTTCGACAAGGCGTACAAGGCGCTGGCCCAGCAGGTCAAGATCCCCGGCTTCCGTCCGGGTAAGGCTCCGGCCAAGCTGATCGAGACCCGCGTCGGCCGTGGCGCCGTGCTGGAGCAGGTCGTCAACGACGCCCTGCCGGGCCGCTACGCCGAGGCCGTGCAGTCCGCCGAGGTGAAGGTCATCGGCCAGCCCGAGATCGAGATCACCAAGATCGAAGACGGCGAAGAGCTGGCGTTCACCGCCGAGGTCGACGTGCGCCCCGAGATCGCGCTGCCGGACTACTCGGGCCTCGAGGTCACCGTCGACGCGTTCACCATCGAGGACACCGACATCGAGCAGCAGCTCACCTCGCTGCGTCAGCGCTTCGGCACCCTCACCGGTGTGGAGCGCGCCGTGCAGGACGGCGACTTCGTGTCGATCGACCTCTCGGCCACCGTCGACGGCGAGGACGTCCCCGAGGCGGCCACCACCGGTCTGTCGCACGAGGTCGGTTCGGGTCAGCTGATCGAGGGCCTCGACGAGGCGGTCACCGGTCTGTCGGCCGGCGAGTCGAAGGAGTTCACCTCCACCCTGGTCGCCGGCGAGCACGCCGGTAAGGAAGCCGTCATCACCGTCACCGTGCAGTCGGTGAAGGAGCGCGAGCTGCCCGAGGCCGACGACGAGTTCGCCCAGCTGGCCAGCGAATTCGACACCATCGACGAGCTCAAGGAAGACCTGAAGGGCCGCGTCGAGCGCGTCAAGAAGGTCGAGCAGGCCGGTCAGATCCGTGACAAGGTGCTCGACACCCTGCTCGAGACCGTCGAGGTCCCGCTGCCCGAGGCCGTCGTCAAGGCCGAGGTCGACGCGGTGCTGCACGACGCCGTCCACGGCTTCGACCACGACGAGGCCAAGCTGGCCGAGGCGCTCGAGGCGCAGGGCTCCTCCCGCGAGGAGTTCGACAAGGACACCCAGGAAGCCGCCGAGAAGTCGGTCAAGACCCAGCTGCTGCTCGACGCCATCGCCGAGGCCGAGAACACCCAGGTCGGCCAGCAGGAGCTCACCGAGCGAATCCTGTTCCAGGCCCAGCGCTACGGCATGTCGCCGGAGCAGTTCATCCAGCAGGTGCAGCAGGCCGGTCAGCTCGGCGCGGTGTTCGCCGACGTCCGTCGCGGCAAGGCGCTGGCCGGTGTCGTCGGTCAGGTGAAGGTCACCGACTCCGAGGGCAACGTGGTCGACACCACCGAAATGTTCGGTGACCCCGCGGATTCCGCCGAGACCGAGCAGGTCGAGGCAGCCGCCGAATAGGTTTTGTGATGCCGGTGTGACCGGTACCCCTACCGGGGTGCTTGGATTGCGCTGTGAGCGAAGAAGGGCGGTACCGGGAGTTCGGTGCCGCCCTGCTTCGTTACTGTTTGTGACGACGAACCGTATGGCCGTAGCAAATCGGTGAGAAGAGAAGGCAGGTATCCGTGACAATCAACCAGGCAGGGGTCATGACAGCCGCTACTGCTGGTCTCAACCTCAGTGATTCGGTGTACGAGCGGCTGCTGCGCGAGCGCATCATCTTCCTCGGCACCCAGGTCGACGACGACATCGCCAACAAGCTGTGCGCCCAGATCCTGCTGCTCGACGCCGAGGATCCGACCAAGGACATCTCGCTCTACATCAACTCCCCTGGTGGCTCGGTCACCGCGGGCATGGCGATCTACGACACCATGCAGTTCGCCGAGTGCGACATCAAGACCGTCGCGATGGGCCTGGCCGCGTCGATGGGGCAGTTCCTGCTGACCGCGGGCACCAAGGGCAAGCGTTTCGCGCTGCCGCACACCCGGATCATGATGCACCAGCCGTCGGCGGGCATCGGTGGTTCGGCGGCCGACATCGCCATCATGGCCGAGCAGTTCGCGCACACCAAGCGGGAGCTCAACGAGCTGCAGTCGCTGCACACCGGCAAGTCGGTGGAACAGGTGACCGAGGACGCGGATCGCGACCGCTGGTTCACGGCGAAGGAAGCCCTCGAATACGGCTTCATCGACCACGTGGTCAGCCACGCGAACCAGGCGAAGTAACGCCGCCGTCCCCCCTCACTCGAGACAAGCTTGGAGATAAAGATGGCCAACCTCTTCGACCCGCGCGCCGGACATGGCGGCTCCGCTGCGGGCCTCCCGCAGGCGCGCTACATCCTGCCGCAGTTCACCGAGCAGACTTCGTTCGGCGTCAAGACTTCCGACCCGTACAACAAGCTGTTCGAAGAGCGCATCATCTTCCTGGGCAACCAGGTCGACGACGTCTCGGCGAACGACATCATGGCGCAGCTGCTGGTGCTGGAGTCCCAGGACCCCGATCGTGACATCACGATGTACATCAACTCGCCCGGTGGCTCGTTCACCGCGCTGATGGCCATCTACGACACCATGCAGTACGTGCGCCCCGACGTGGTGACGGTGTGCCTCGGCCAGGCCGCCTCGGCCGCCGCGGTGCTGCTGGCCGCCGGTGCGCCCGGCAAGCGCGCCGCGCTGCCCAACGCGCGCATCCTGATTCACCAGCCGTCCTCGGGTGGCGTGCAGGGCCAGGTGTCCGACCTCGAGATCGCCGCGGCCGAGATCGAGCGGATGCGCCGCCTGATGGAGGTCACCATCTCGCGTCACACCGGCAAGTCCGAGGAGCAGGTCCGCAAGGACACCGACCGCGACAAGATCCTGACGGCCGAGGAGGCCAAGGAATACGGCATCGTCGATCAGGTCTTCGACTACCGGAAGCTCAGCGGACAGAAGTGACACGCCCGGGCCCGTCGCCGCAGTTTCGGCGGCGGGCCCACCAATTTCGCGCGGGTTGGCCCACAATGGTGAGAACCCGCACAACCCTGAACAGAAACATGCGCGAGTTGTCGACCTCATTCGCGCACACCAGGTACGGTCGACTCAGGGACCATTGCTCTGATTGACGGCACCGAAACGTATTTCCGGCCCAATCGGGGGACGACGGTCGCACTCGGACAAGGAAGTAGGGACCTACGAGATGGCGCGCATCGGAGACGGCGGCGATCTGCTCAAGTGCTCGTTCTGCGGAAAGAGCCAGAAGCAGGTCAAGAAGCTCATTGCGGGCCCCGGGGTCTATATCTGCGACGAGTGCATAGACCTCTGCAACGAGATCATCGAGGAAGAGCTGGCCGAGTCGAGCGAGGTCAAGCTCGACGAGCTGCCCAAGCCCTCGGAGATCCGGGACTTCCTGGAGAACTACGTCATCGGCCAGGACACGGCCAAGCGCACCCTCGCGGTCGCGGTGTACAACCACTACAAGCGCATCCAGGCCGGCGACAAGGGCCGCGACAGCCGCGGCGAGAGCGTCGAGCTGGCCAAGTCGAACATCCTGATGCTCGGCCCCACCGGCTGCGGTAAGACCTACCTCGCGCAGACGCTGGCGAAGATGCTGAACGTGCCGTTCGCCATCGCCGACGCCACCGCGCTCACCGAGGCGGGCTACGTCGGTGAGGATGTCGAGAACATCCTGCTGAAGCTGATCCAGGCCGCCGACTACGACGTCAAGCGCGCCGAGACCGGCATCATCTACATCGACGAGGTCGACAAGATCGCCCGCAAGAGCGAGAACCCCTCGATCACCCGTGACGTCTCCGGCGAGGGCGTGCAGCAGGCGCTGCTGAAGATCCTGGAGGGCACCCAGGCGAGTGTGCCGCCGCAGGGCGGTCGCAAGCACCCGCACCAGGAGTTCATCCAGATCGACACCACCAACGTGCTGTTCATCGTGGCAGGCGCGTTCGCGGGCCTGGAGAAGATCATCTCCGACCGCACCGGTCACCGCGGGATCGGCTTCGGCGCCGAGGTCCGCTCCAAGGCCGAGGTCGACACCGACGACCACTTCGCCGACGTGATGCCCGAGGACCTGATCAAGTTCGGTCTGATCCCCGAGTTCATCGGCCGCCTGCCCGTCGTCGCCTCGGTGACGAACCTGGACAAGGAATCGCTGGTCAAGATCCTCTCCGAGCCGAAGAACGCGCTGGTCAAGCAGTACGTCCGGCTCTTCGAGATGGACGGCGTCGACCTCGAGTTCACCACCGACGCCCTCGAAGCCGTTGCCGATCAGGCGATCCTGCGCGGCACCGGCGCCCGTGGCCTGCGCGCCATCATGGAGGAAGTCCTGCTTCCGGTGATGTACGACATCCCGGGCCGCGACGACGTCGCCAAGGTGGTCGTCGACGCCGACACCGTCACCGAGAACGTCCTGCCGACGATCGTGCCCCGCAAGACCCAGCGCACCGAGCGCCGCGAGAAGTCGGCCTAGAGCCACGAAAGAGAGGGCCCGTACTCCGATCGGAGTACGGGCCCTCTTCGCGTTCTGCTAGCCCTCGCGGAAGGCCGGAGCCGCCGAGAGGAGGTCTTCGGCGTCGTCGGTGGGGATCTCGGCCGAGGCGCGGGCGATGGCGGTGCTGTAGCGGGCGCTGGCGGCGTTGTGGATCATCAGGGCGACACCGATCATCACCGGGGCCACGGCGTGCACCGCGGCGTCGTACCAGTGCCCGGCGCTCAGGTGCGGATAGGTGTTGAGGGCGATGGTGAGGGCGAGCAGGAACAGCTCGGCGACCAGGACCTGGGTGCGGTTGCCCATCACGCCCCACTCGGCCACGCGGGTGGTGCCGATCATGATGATGATCAGGCAGACGCTGATCATCGCCTCCAGGCCGAAGCTGGCCCAGTAGAGCGGGTCGCTCGGCCCGCCAGGAGCGATGTTGTGCTGGACGTTGACCGCCGACCACAGCATGCCCGCGATCACCACGCCTGCCAGTGCGCGCAGCGACCACGTGCGGTGCTGGTAGAGCGAGGCCAGCCGGGCGCGCGGGTTGGATTCGCGGCGCTGCGCGGCGATGGCCTTGCGGGCCAGCATCACGTCGGCCATCTCGGCCCGCTCCATCTCGGCGGTGGTCTCGCGCAGCCGATCGGCGTGCATGGAGGCCGACTTGATCTGCTTCCAGCGCTGGTCGCGCTCGTAGGTGCGGATCTTCTCGGCGAGTTCGCGCTCGGCGCGCAGCTCGTCCTCGGACAGTGCGTCGGTCAGGGCCGGATCGGACTGGTAGGCGATGCGTCGCCTGGCCCGTTCGACCCGGACCGGCAACGCAACGACCTCGTCATCGAGCGGGTGTTCCTCGCGCATCGCAACTCCAGTTAGCAAAAGGGTTCGCCGGGTCGCGTCATTCTTGCGCATAAGGTGGCAGAGAGCACAACCGCGGGCCGGTTAGGGCCGGCCCGCGGAGGCCGGAAAACGTCTGGCGCACAACTGTGTAGCTGGAACCGCACTGTCACGGGGAGACGGTGACGACCGGGGAACCGGTCGCGCCCGGGGCCGAGGAGCTTCGTTGATCCTCCGTGGTTCGCCGTTGAACCTTGATCCCGTTCGGTGCTTCTGTTGAATTTTTCGTCGCAGGCCGGTGTGGTGTTACGCGCGTCACTCGGCGGAGTTTCGTCCGTTTCGTCCGTCTTACTGGGCGTTCACCCATTACGACGGGCTCACCACGCAAAACTCATCGGCGTATCCTCGCGGTGTGTCGGACTGGTGCTGCCGTTCGGTTGCTGTTTACTCGGTCCGTCAATCAGATGTTCGAGTTGTTCGAGTGACGAGTGGAAGCGGAGGAGACATGGCACTGCCTACGATGACCGCCGAACAGCGCACCGAGGCGTTGGCCAAAGCGGCTGCCGTGCGCAAGGCGCGCTCGGAACTGATCGGCAAGGTGAAGGAGGGCAAGGTCACCGTCGCCGATCTGCTCAAGAAGGCCGACAGCGACGACCTGGTCAAGAAGACCAAGGTCGCTGCGGTGATCAAGGCGCTGCCGGGTGTCGGCCCGGTGAAGGCGGCCAAGCTGATGGATCAGGCCGAGATCCCCGAGGATCGCCGCATCGGCGGGCTCGGTGCTCGCCAGCGCGCGGCGCTGCTCGACGCCCTCGAGGCCTGAGCCGAACAGCGATCCGACGCCCGTGGACGCACAGCGTGCACACCACGGGCGTCGGGATAGTTCGGCCTGAAGCGGTCTCTCAGACGCAGTAGGTCAGCAGGAAATCGTTGATCCGCAGGCGCCAGCCCGGCTGTAGCTCGATGGGAAGGGTGCCGACGCGGGACCAGCGTTCGGAATCGGGGGCGGCGAAGAACGTACCGGAGGTGGCGGGGGCTTCCCGGACGAACACCTTGCCACGGTCGGGGGCGACGAAGGCATGGACCCGGGAGACGAGCCGGTCGCGTTCGATCAGGATGGGGGTGGCGGCGGCGGCCCGCACCGATTCGTCGCCGGAGGGGTTACGGCCGAGGACGTAGGGCCGGTCCAGCGGGTAGCTCAGCCCGTCCTCGGTGACCAGGGCGCCGCGCGGACTACTCGGCTGCGGCCCGGATTTTCCCAGCGCGACGGGCTCGGCCAGCTTCGCGGCATCCAAGGCCTGTGACCAGGCCAGGGGGGCGTTGGTGGCCGGGGTGTTGCGCGGGCCGGTGCTGACGGTGACGCCGTCACCGGTGTTCGGCCGCGAGCCCGTGCTCACGGTCTCGCCGTCGGCGCTGCCCGCCTCGGGCACGAAACCGGTTGCCGGACCGGTGGATCCGGGCGCGGAGTCGCCGGGCAGTGCGAAACCGGCGGTGGCGGGCCTTGCCTCGCCGTTCTCGACATGGCCGGACGGCTCGCGCAGTGCCCGGAAACCGGTGGCTTCGGTCGGCGGCGGCTCGTCGATCGCCTCGACGCGGCGCGGCGCCGGATTGCGGCGGCGGCCGAGGGTGAGCACGAAACCGTTGCCGGTGACGATGCCCGCCCGCAGATCGGTGCGCGGATTGGCGCTGGTCGGGTCGGCCATCTCGGCGCCGACCGCGATCCGGCGGACGGGTTCGCGGATGATCTCGTCGACCCAGGTGAAGGCACGGTCGCCGGCGAGGCGGCGATTGCCCTCGGCGCCGGAGATCTCGGCGATCACCGCGCCGCGCAACAAGATCAGCATCCCGTCGGCGGTGGGCGCCAGCACACCGAACGGCGGCGGTGCGGAGGCGCCACCGAAGACGACACCGGCTAGTCGCTGGGCCAGCGCCGCACCGGGCGACGAGGCCGCGGTACTCATCGCGACGGTCTCGACCGCGCCGAGTAGGCGATCGGTGGACGGTGTCTCGCCGGCGAGATAGACGACGACGTCGCCGAATCGGGCGACGATCCCGGTCCCGGGCACGATGGCCACGGTGGACGAATGCGCGCGCATCAATGCCTCCTTGTCGGACTGGCCGTTGTCAGCATAGAACGACTGGCGCGCGGGGGCTGAGGGTTGAGGTCGGTGCGGAGTGCGAACGTTGTTCGTGCCAAACGTCGTTCGTGCGCCGCGTAGGATCGGCGCATGAATGCCGCACCCGTCAGTCGCCGGGCCAGACCGGCGAAAGCCCCGCTCAGTCGCGAGGTGGTCATTCGGACCGGACTGCGCATCCTCGACACCGACGGCCCGGCCGCGCTGACCATGCGCCGGGTCGCCCAGGAACTCGACACCGGCGCCGCCTCGCTCTACGTCTACGTCGCCCATCGCGACGACCTCATGACCGGCATGCTCGACCACGTCCTGTCCACCGTGACCACGCCCACCGATGGTGACTGGCGGCAGCGCCTGACCGCCGTCGTCGAGAACACGATCGAGGCGCTCGGCAAGCACGCGGGTCTCGCGCCGCACGCCTTCGGCAGGCTCCCGGCGACCGAACACGCGCTCGGCCTGATCGAACAGCTCCTCGCCCTGCTCCGCGAGGGCGGCCTCGATCCGGCGACCGCCACCTGGGCCGTCGACCTGATCCACCGGCACATCACCGCCGAAGCCGCCGAGCGGGCCGCCTGCGACGTCGAGGGCGGGACCGAGGCGGACGACATCGCCGAGCGTTTCGCCGAACTGCCCGCCGAGCGCTACCCGACCATCGTCGCCCTGCGTGCGCAGATGACCGCGGGCGGCGATGCCCGCGCCCGGTGGGCTCTGCGCGCCCTGCTCAGCGGCATCATCGCCACCCCGGCGGACGCGGTGACCGGCGTCGATCAGCCAGGGACCGCCGAGCGGCGACCGGTGGTCGGCGGCCCGATCCGACCCGCGAGCGAGTCCGAGATCCCGGTGCTGCAGGAGATCGAGCAACGTGCCGGTGCGCCGTTCGCCGAGGTCGGCATGACCGCGGTCGCCGAGGACGAGCCGCCGCAGGCCGACACCCTGCGCGAATACATCGCCGCCGAGCGCGCGTGGGTGTGGCCCGACGACACCGGCCGCCCGATCGGCTACCTGGTGCTCGGTCTCGTCGACGGACAGCCGCACATCGACCAGGTGTCGGTCGACCCGGCCCACGCGGGCCTTCGCCTCGGCAAACGCCTGATCGACCACGCGGTCCACTGGGCGAAAGACCGTGGGCTGCACGAGATCACCCTCACCACCTTCACCGAGGTGCCGTGGAACGGCCCGTACTACGAGCGCCTCGGCTTCACCTACATCCCCGCCGCCGACGAGACACCGGAGCTGCGGGCCATCCGCGCCGCCGAGATCGCCCACGGCCTCGACGAATGGCCACGCGCCTGCATGCGCGTAGACCTGGCCACCTGGGTCGACGGCTGACCTTCCGCTCGCCGAGCGCACCCGCCGACCGGGCGGTCGTCGCGGTGCGGGCGGCTCACCGTCGCGGATGCCCGTTTGCCGCGCTGACGGGCAGTCGCGCGGTCAGCTGCCGACGACAGCCCGGGCGAACGCGGCTTCCGCGGCGGGAGTGGCGGCGGCGCGGTCGGACGGGACCAGGCCGATGCGGGAGCGGCGGTCGAGGAGATCGTCGACGGTGAGGGCGCCCTCGTGGCTGATGGCGAAGTCGAATTCGGCGGCGGTGACGTCGATTCCGGGGGCGACCGGTTCGCGCAGGGACGGGTCGGCCAGCCAGGCCGAGACGATCTGGCCCGCCTCGCTGCCGTAGCGCTCGATGAGGACCGGGGGTGCGTCGATGCGGTCGCGTGCCGCGCCCGCGACCGCGCCGACCAGGGGCAGGCGGGTCGTGCGGCAGTTCGACGCGGGCAGCGCGGCGTGGGCGACGGCGGCGTCGACGGCGTCCTGGGCCATCTGGCGGTAGGTGGTGAGCTTGCCGCCGACGACGGTGATCAGGCCGTCGGGGGAGGTGAGGACCGCGTGCTCGCGGGAGATGTCGGCGGTGCTGTCGTCGGCGGTCTCGAGCAGCGGGCGCAGGCCGGCGAAGCGGCCGCGGATGTCGGCGCGGGTCAGCGGTTCGCGCAGCGCGGTGTTGATGGTGTCGAGCAGGAAGTCGATCTCGGACTCGGTGGGCTGCGGCTCGTCCGGGATCGGGCCGGGCGCTTCCTCGTCGGTGAGTCCGAGGTAGACGCGGCCGTGCGCGGCGGGCAGAGCGAAGACGAAACGGCTGATGCTGCCAGGAACCGGCACCGTCAGCGCCGCGCTCAAGCCGCCGAACGCGGAGGCGTCGAACACCAGGTGGGTGCCGCGGCTGGGCCGCAGCTTGATGCTGTGGTCGACCTCGCCCGCCCACACGCCGGTCGCGTTGATCACCGCGCGCGCCCGCACGGTCAGCGTCTCGCCGGTGCGGGTGTCGCGCAGCTGGACCGAATCGCCGGTCGCGGCAACGGCTTCCATGCGGGTGAGCACCGTCGCGCCCTCGGCGGCCGCGGTGCGGGCCAGGGCGACGACCAGGCGCGCGTCGTCGACGAGCTGGCCATCCCAGGCCTGCAGACCACCACGCAGCCCGTCGCGGCGCACGGTCGGCGCCAGTCGCAGTGCCTCGGCGGCGGCGACCCGGCGCGAGCGCGGCAGGGTGTCGGCGGAGGTGCGGGCGGCGATGCGCAGCGCGTCACCGGCGGCGAAACCCGCGCGGATGAGTGAACTCTGGGCCGTCTTGATACCGGGCAGCAGCGGCACCAGCTGGGGGAGCGGGCGCACCAGGTGCGGCGCGGTGGTCCGCAGCAGGACGCCGCGCTCGACTGCGCTCTCGTGTGCGATCCCGACCCGCCCGCTCGCCAGGTACCGCAGGCCGCCGTGCACCAGCTTCGAACTCCAGCGGCTGGTGCCGAACGCGAAGTCGGCGCGCTCGACCAGCAGGGTGCGCAGGCCACGGGACACGGCGTCGAGGGCGACACCGGCGCCGGTCACGCCACCGCCGATCACCAGGACGTCGACTTCGGGCCGATCGCCGAGGGCGGTCAGGTCGGCGGTGCGGCGGGTCGCGTTGAGGGCGAACTTCGAATCAGGAGTCATCACAGTCCTTGTCGCGTGGCGGGAGCAGGTAACCCTCGATCGCCCTCGACAGCTCCGCGTCGAACTGCGCACCGGCCAGCAGCGGCTCCACCGTGCCCGCGGACTGCACCGCGGACTGGGTGATGAGCAGCAGCATGGCCGCCATCTGCTCGGCATCGCCCGCACGGATCGATCCGTCGTCGTGGCCGAGCCGGATCGCGGTCGCGAACAGCTCGATCAGCGTGCGCTGGTTGCGCCCCAGCCTGCCGAACACATAGGTGAGCATCAGATCGGTGTCGGTGCGGAAGATCTTGGCGAACACCGCGTTCGCCCGGATCGCCGCGGCACCGGCGACGATGCCACGGACCAGCCGGTCCCGGCCGAGGCCGATCTCGGGCATGGTCTCGCCGACGATCGTGCGTAGCTCGCGCACGAGCAGTTCGGCGATCAGCGAACCCGTGTCGGGCCAGCGCCGGTACACCGTCGGCCTGCTGACCCCGGCGCGGCGCGCCACCTCGGTGAGGGTGGTGCGACGGACGCCGAAGTCGACGACACAGGCCCGCGTGGCATCGAGAATCGCCACGTCGGTGGGCGAGAGTTGCTCGTCCGCGTTGGTCGCGATTTCGATCATCGTGCTTCACCCCGGTGTGTTCGGCGGCGCCGGATCCGGCGCAGTGGTCGAGCTGGCAACGCTCAAGGGTATCGAGCGGACCAGCGGGGTCGGTGTCGTGAATGCGGGGCAGTGACATCCGACAGCGGTCGGATGCCGACTCGAGGACTTATCGTACTGGTTACTGCTTGACACTATATGTCAGAATGTAACGCATGGTCGAGACGCAACCCGAAAATGCCGGTGCCACCACCCTGCAGCCGAGTATGGTGTGGGACGCCTGGGGTGTCCCCGCTGGACACCAGCCCCTGTCGGCGCAGATCCGCGGCCTGCTCGCGCAGGTGTTCGGTATCTCGGGCGAGCCGGTGGCGCGTCGCGACGAGGGCGACGTGCCGCTGCGCCCCTCCACTCTCACGGCCGACGATCGGGCCGGGCTCACGGCCGTCGTTGGTGACGAACATCTCAGCACCGCCGATGTCGTCCGGCTGCGCCACGCGGGCGGCAAGAGCACCCCGGATCTGTTGCGCCGCAGGGCCGACGGCCCGCAGGACGCGCCCGACGCGATCCTCTTCCCCGCCGATCATGCCCAGGTCCTCGCCCTGCTGAGCTACTGCTCCGAGCACGGCATCGCCGTCGTCCCGTTCGGCGGCGGCACCAGCGTGGTCGGCGGTGTCGATCCGGTGCGCGGACAGTTCGCGACCGTCATCGCGCTGGATCTGCGCAGGCTCGACACCGTCACCGGGGTCGACCCGGTCAGCGGCCTGGCGACCCTGGGCGCCGGTCTCGCCGGACCGCGGGCGGAGGCGCTGCTCGGCGAGCACGGGCTCTCGCTCGGGCACTTTCCGCAGAGCTTCGAGTTCGCGACCATCGGCGGGTTCGCCGCGACCAGGTCGTCGGGTCAGGCCTCGGCGGGCTACGGCCGCTTCGACGACATGGTCGAGCGACTGGTGATCGCCACGCCGCAGGGCACCGTCGAACTCGGGCGGGCACCCGCCTCGGCCGCCGGGCCGGACCTGCGTGAGCTGTTCGTCGGCTCCGAGGGCACCCTCGGCATCATCACCTCGGTGACGCTGCGCGTGCATCCGGTCCCGGAAACCACCGCCTACCAGGCCTGGTCGTTCCCCGACTTCGCCACCGGCGCGGCCGCGCTGCGCTCGCTGGTGCAGACCGGTGCGGCGCCGACGGTGCTGCGGCTGTCCGACGAGGCCGAGACCGGGCTGAACCTGGCCCGCTCCGGCGACGTCGGCGGCGCTTCGGTCGCGGGCTGCCTGGCCATCACCACCTACGAGGGCACCGAGGAGCACGTCGCCGCCCGCGCGCTGGAGGCCAGCGGCCTGCTGACCGCCGCGGGCGGCACCGCGCTCGGCGAGGCGCCCGCGCAGCAGTGGGAGCACGGCCGCTTCGCCGCGCCGTACCTGCGTGACGCGCTGCTCGATGTCGGTGTGCTGTGCGAGACCCTGGAGACCGCGACCACCTGGGCGAACCTGTCGAATCTGAAGACCAAGGTCACCGGCGCGCTGATGGATTCGCTCGGCGCGCAGGGCACGCCCGCGCTGGTGATGTGCCACATCTCGCACACCTACCCGACCGGCGCCTCGCTGTACTTCACCATCGTCGCCAAGCAGCTCGACGACCCGATCGCGCAGTGGCACATCGCCAAGTCCGCGGTCGGTGACGCGATCATCGCCGCGGGCGGCACCATCACCCATCACCACGCCGTCGGCGCCGACCATCGTCCGTGGATGTCGGCCGAGGTCGGCGACCTGGGCGTTCGCGTCTTGCGCGCGGTGAAACGCGAACTCGACCCCGCCGGGGTGCTCAATCCTGGAAAGCTGGTGCCGTGAGGGAGCTTTGGCGAGTGAACCGGATGCAGAGCGCGCGTTCGCGCGCGACGGAGCCGAGCTCTGGCGAGGGGGAGTCGTGAGTGAACTTTCGGTGCGGCGGGTACTCGTCGTCACGAATCCGCATTCGGGTGCGGGGCGTGGTGACGGCGTCGCCGAGGCGGTGCTGGAGCGGCTGCTTGCTCAGGGTGTCGAGGTGGCCGAGGTGCGGGCGCCCAGCGCGGCCGAATCGGTCGAGCAAGTCAGGGCGGCCGTCACCAGCGAGCTCAGGCGGCCCGACGCGGTGATCTGTGTCGGCGGCGACGGGCTGATGAACGTGTTGCTGGCCGCGGTCGCGCACAGCACCGTGCCGCTCGGTCTGGTGCCCGCCGGCACGGGCAACGATCTGGCCAGGGAGCTCGGCATCCCGACCGGCAACCCGGAGGCGGCCACCGACATCGTGCTGCGCGGCCGGGTCCGCCACATCGATCTCGGCCGGATCGAGTCGACGTACGCGACACCCACCTGGTTCGCCACCGTTGTCGGCACCGGATTCGACGCGCGAGTCACCCTGCGCGCCAACAAGATGCGCTACCCGCGCGGCCCGCTGCGCTACACCGTCGCCGCGGTGGCCGAGCTGATGCGCGGCTACACGCTGCCGTTCACCATCGAGCTGTCGGGCCTCGCGCCCGGCGCGCTCGACAACCCCGACGGCGAACAGACGGTGATCCACACCGATGCCGTGATGGCCCCTATCGGCAATACCCGCACCTACGGCGGCGGCATGCTGGTCTGCCCGGACGCCCTCGCTGACGACGGCTACCTCGACATCACCGTGGTCGGCGCGGTCTCCCGGCTCGAGATGGCGCGGCTGTTGCCCGCGCTGTCGGCGGGTAAGCGCATCGACCATCCGGCGACCAAGCGCTACCGGGCGCGGCGGATCACCGTCACCGTCGACGGCGGCTACGCCACGGCCGACGGCGAACCGGCCGGGATGCTGCCGGTCACCGTGCAGGCGATGCCGGGCGCGCTGACGGTGCTCGTGCCGTAAAGGCGGCCGCCCGTGCTGCGGATCGAGACCGGCCCTAGGCGGCGTCGAAGCTGATACGGGTGACCGAGCTGAGGGTCGGCCGGTCGACGATCACCACCGACGCCGAGTCCAGCGGCTCCGGGACCGGCGCGACGGGTCCGGGTTCGCGCGCGCCGAGGGACCGCATCATCCGCTCCCATCGGCGGCAGTGCGCGGAGAACGCCACGCTGTTGACCCGCCTGCCTCGGGTGACCTGACCGTGCCTGGCCTGCGTCGGTGGCACATCGATCAGCACCATGTGCAGCTCGCGGCGCCCGGCCTGCGCCCAGCGGGCGATCATCCGGCGGCTCCAGGCGAACGTCGCGCAGTCGTGGATCGCCACCGGCCCGTCGGCGGCGCGCAGCGCGTCGCGGATCGCGCGGTAGTGCGCCAGGTGCACCAGCGGCCGCCACAGCGGATACGGCAGCAGGCCGAGCCGGTGCCGCAACCGGTTGCGGGTGTGATTCGAATCGAGCACCAGCGCACCCGAAGCCGTGCGCACCGGCTCCTCGGCGTCGGGACCGGCGGCGAAGAAGCGGTGTAGCGCAGTGGATTTGCCCGCGCCGGGCACGCCGGCGAAGACCAGCACGCTGGCGGCCGGGTAGTGGAGCTGGTCGACGTCGCCCGCGCGTAGGTCCACCAGCGCGTGGGGAGCGATGATCCGCGGCGGCGCGGATCGGGGCGGGGGAGTCGCGGCGGAATCGAGCGGGGGCGTCACCCTCTCCAGACTCCGGGAAAACAGACAATTCGGCAATCGGGGATCACCCGGATGTTCAGCGGAGACGCCTGGCTCACAACAACTTCCGCGTGTCGTTGTGCTCAGGTGACAAAACGCCACCCGGCCGTGGGAGCGAAGCTGAGAATTGCCTATGGATCCCCCGGGTCGTGGTGAATCGCCGGTAGTATCACAGGGGTAGACGGAGTCTTCGGTGTCCCTCATCCACCGAAGATTCCGTCTCTGTTTTTTCGGCGCTGCCGTGCTGTGGCGGGGGGCGTCAATTGCTTTGCCGGGGCCCCTTAGGATTGGTGGGTGACCAGCGCAGCCCCAGACAACTCGCGTAATCGTGCCGATGCCCTGCCCAAGAGCTGGAACCCCAGCGAGGTAGAGGCCGACCTGTACGAGGGCTGGGTAGATGCCGGATACTTCGGCGCCGACGCGACCAGCGGCAAGCCCGCCTACTCGATCGTGCTGCCGCCGCCGAATGTCACCGGCACCCTGCACATGGGCCACGCCCTCGATCACACCCTCATGGACACCCTCACCCGCCGCAAGCGGATGCAGGGCTACGAGGTGCTGTGGCTGCCCGGCATGGACCACGCGGGCATCGCGACCCAGACCGTGGTGGAGAAGCAGCTCGCCGCCGACGGCAAGACCAAAGAGGACTTCGGCCGCGAGCTGTTCATCGACAAGGTGTGGGACTGGAAGCGCGAGTCCGGTGGCGCCATCCAGTGGCAGATGCGCGCGCTCGGCGACGGCATCGACTGGAGCCGCGACCGCTTCACCATGGACGAGGGCCTCTCGCGCGCGGTCCGCACCATCTTCAAGCGCATGTACGACGCGGGCCTGATCTACCGGGCCGAGCGGCTGGTGAACTGGTCGCCGGTGCTGAAGACCGGCATCTCCGACCTCGAGGTGGACTACAAGGACGTCGAGGGCGAGCTGGTCTCGCTGCGCTACGGCTCGCTCGACGACAACGAACCGCACGTCGTCGTCGCCACCACCCGCGTCGAGACGATGCTGGGTGACACCGCGGTGGCCGTGCACCCCGACGATCCGCGCTACGCCGCGATGATCGGCTCCACCGTCTACCACCCGATCACCGGCACCCAGATCCCGGTCATCGCCGACGACTACGTCGACCCGGAGTTCGGCACCGGCGCGGTGAAGATCACCCCCGCGCACGACCCCAACGACTTCGAGATGGGCCTGCGGCACAACCTGCCGATGCCGACGATCATGGACGAGGGCGGCCGGATCACCGGCACCGGAACCGAATTCGACGGTATGGACCGCTTCGAGGCGCGCGTGAAGGTGCGCGAGCGCCTCGCGGCCGAGGGTCGCGTCGTCGCGGAGAAGCGGCCGTACACGCACAGCGTCGGCCACTCCGAGCGCTCCGGCGAGCCGATCGAGCCGCGCCTGTCGATGCAGTGGTGGGTCAAGGTCGAGTCGCTGGCCAAGGCCGCGGGCGACGCCGTCCGCGACGGCGACGTGAAGATCCACCCCGCGAGCCAGGAACCGCGCTGGTTCGACTGGGTCGACAACATGCACGACTGGTGCATCTCGCGCCAGCTGTGGTGGGGTCACCGCATCCCGATCTGGTACGGCCCCGAGGGCGAGATCGTGTGCCTCGGCCCGGACGAGGAGGCGCCCGAGGGCTGGGTGCAGGACCCGGACGTGCTCGACACCTGGTTCTCCTCGGGCCTGTGGCCGTTCTCCACGATGGGCTGGCCCGAGGCCACCCCGGAGCTGGCGAAGTTCTATCCGACCAGCGTGCTCGTCACCGGCTACGACATCCTGTTCTTCTGGGTGGCCAGGATGATGATGTTCGGCATGTTCGTCAGCGAGGACCCGGCGCTCACCGTCGGCAAGGGCGGGCAGAAGCAGGTGCCGTTCGAGGACGTCTTCCTGCACGGCCTGATCCGTGACCAGTACGGCAAGAAGATGTCGAAGTCGCGTGGCAACGGCATCGACCCGCTGGACTGGATCAACTCCTACGGCGCCGACGCGCTGCGCTTCACCCTGGCCCGCGGCGCCCAGCCCGGCGGTGACCTGTCGGTCGGCGAACCGCACGCGCTGGCCTCGCGCAGCTTCGTCACCAAGCTGTTCAACGCCACCAAGTTCGCGCTGATGAACGGCGCGCGCTCCGGTGAGCTGCCTCCGCGCGAGACCCTCACCGACACCGATCGCTGGATCGTCGACCGGCTCGACGAGGTGCGCGCCGAGGTCGACGCCGCCTTCGACGCCTACGAGTTCGGCAAGGCCTGCGAGGCGCTGTACCACTTCGCCTGGGACGAACTGTGTGACTGGTACCTGGAGCTGTCGAAGGTGCAGTTCGCCGAGTCCGACGCCCGCGCCGAGAGCACCGCGGTGGTGCTCGGCACGGTGCTCGACGCGGTCCTTCGCCTGCTGCACCCGGTGATCCCGTTCGTCACCGAGACCCTGTGGAAGGCGCTGACCGGCGGTGAGTCGGTGGTCGTCGCCCCGTGGCCTGCCGCGAGCGGCATCGCCACCGACACCGTCGCCGCGCAGCGCGTCGCCGACACGCAGCGCCTGATCACCGAGATCCGCCGCTTCCGCAGCGATCAGGGCCTGGCCGACAAGCAGAAGGTGAAGGCCACGCTGGTCGGCCTGGACGAGGCCGGGCTCGGCGCGTTCGCCGGCTCGGTGGCCAACCTGGCCCGCCTGACCGAACCGGGTGACGACTTCGCCACCACCGCCGAGGTGCAGGTCCGCCTGTCCGGCGCGACGGTCACCGTGCAGCTCGACACCTCCGGCGCGATCGACCTCGACGCCGAACGCCGCAGGCTGGAAAAGGATCTCGCGGTCGCGCAGAAGGACCTCGACACCACCACGGCCAAGCTGGGCAACGAGGCGTTCCTGGCCAAGGCGCCGCAGCAGGTCGTCGACAAGATCACCGGCCGCCGGGATGTGGCCGCGGCCGAAGTCGCGCGCATCGGCGCCCGCCTGGCGGAGCTGAGCGGCAAGTGAACGACGAGCCGGAGCCGCAGTACGAAGCCGACGACCACCGCCCGGCTCCACTCGGCGCCGGGCCGTCGCCGGTCGACCTGGCCGAGATGGCGCTGGTCGAGGCCGAGCTGGACAAGCGCTGGCCGGAAACCAAGATCGAGCCGTCGCTGACCCGGATCGCCACGCTGATGGACCTGCTCGGCAACCCGCAGCGCAGCTACCCGGCGATCCATGTCGCCGGCACCAACGGCAAGACGTCGGTGACCAGGATGATCGACGCCTTGCTCACCGCGCTGCACCGGCGCACCGGCCGGATCACCAGCCCGCACCTGCAGCTGGCGACCGAGCGGATCAGCATCGACAACGCCCCGATCAGCCCGGCCCGCTACGTGGAGACCTTCCGCGAACTCGAGCCCTACATCGGGATGATCGACCAGCAGTCCGAGGCGGCAGGCGGCCCGGCGATGAGCAAGTTCGAGGTGCTCACCGGCATGGCGTACGCCGCCTTCGCCGAGGCACCGGTCGACGTGGCCGTCGTGGAGACCGGCATGGGCGGCACGTGGGACGCCACCAATGTGATCGACGGGCAGGTCGCGGTGATCACCCCGATCGGCCTCGACCACACCGAGTACCTCGGCCCCGACCTGGCCTCGATCGCCGGGGAGAAGGCCGGGATCATCAAGCGCGCGCCCGAGGCGCTGATCCCGGTCGACACCGTCGCGGTGATCGCCGAGCAGGAGCCCGAGGTGATGGACGTGCTGCTGCGCCGGGCCGTCGAGGTCGACGCCGCGGTGGCCCGCGAGGGCGCGGAGTTCCGGGTGCTGGAGCGGGCGGTTGCCGTCGGCGGTCAGCTGCTCACCCTGCAGGGACTCGGCGGCGTCTACGACGAGATCTTCCTGCCGCTGCACGGTGAGCACCAGGCCCGCAACGCCTCGCTCGCGCTGGCCGCGGTGGAGGCGTTCTTCGGCGCGGGCGCGGATCGGCAGCTCGACATCGAGGCGGTGCGCGCCGGTTTCGCGAGCGCGGCCAGCCCCGGCCGGATGGAACGGATGCGCAACGCGCCGACCATCTTCGTCGACGCGGCGCACAATCCCGCCGGCGCGCAGGCGCTGGCGAATACCCTCACCAGCGAGTTCGACTTCCGTAAGCTGGTCGGGGTCGTCGCCGTGCTCGCGGACAAGGACGCGGCGGGCATCCTGGACGCACTGGAGCCGGTGTTCGACGAGATCGTGGTCACCAGCAACGGTTCGCCACGGGCCATGGATGTCGACGCCCTCGCCGACCTGGCCGTACAGCGCTTCGGCGACGAGCGGGTGATCACCGCCGACACCCTGCCCGACGCGCTGGAATCGGCGATCGCGCTGGCCGAGCAGGCGGGCGACGACGGTGACGTGATCTCCGGCGCCGGTGTCGTTGTCACCGGTTCGGTGGTGACCGCGGGCGCGGCGCGCGCTCTCTTCGGAAAGGGTCCGGCATGAGTGAGGTTCCACCCCCGGCGACCGATCCGTGGAAGGGTCTGCGCGGGGTCATGGCGGGCACGTTGGTCCTCGAGGCCATCGTGGTGCTGCTGGCGCTGCCGGTGGTCGCCGATGTCGGCGGCGGGATCACCTGGTTCTCCGGCACCTATCTCGTGGTGCTGGCGTTGCTGATGATTCTCGGCGCGGGCGTGCAGCGCAAGCCGTGGGCGATCCCGTTCAACCTCGGCCTGCAGGTGCTGCTGCTGGCAGGCACGTTCATCCACCTGTCGATCGGGATCATCGGCCTGGTGTTCGCCGCGGTGTGGGCGTTCATCCTCGTCCTGCGCGCGGACGTGCAGCGCCGGATGGACGCGGGCCTGCTGCCCAGTCAGCGGATGGGCGGCCGAACCGGCACGAGTTCGGCTCAGGGCGGCGACGCCGGTTAGAGTGACGCCGTGACTGAGCAGACTTTGGTACTCATCAAGCCGGACGGCGTCTCCCGTGGCCTCGTCGGCGAGGTGCTCGCCCGCATCGAGCGCAAGGGGCTGACCCTCGAGGCGCTGGAGCTGAAGAACGTGTCGACCGAGCTCGCCGAAGAGCACTACGCCGAGCACGCCGAGCGCCCGTTCTTCGGATCCCTGATCGAGTTCATCACCTCGGGCCCCGTCGTCGCGGCCGTGCTGTCGGGCCCCCGCGCGATCGCGGCGTTCCGTCAGCTCGCCGGTGGCACCGACCCGGTCGAGAAGGCCACCCCGGGCACCATCCGCGGTGACTTCGGGCTGGAGACCCAGTTCAACCTCGTTCACGGTTCCGACTCGCCCGAGTCCGCCAAGCGCGAGATCGCGCTCTGGTTCCCCGAATTTCCTGCTTGATTCGCGCTGTACTCGCTCGTCGCGTCCTTGCGGGCGCGACGGGCTCGAGCGGTGCGAGGTTCGCGTGAGTTGCGCCGATGGCGATCCCCGCGCGAACCGTATGGGATACTGACTACGGATGTGTTCGACGCCGATGCTCAAACAGGGCGGTTGGTGACAGCTTGTCGCGCAGGTACGCGACAGCGGTGGCGGACATGACCGGATGACACCGCGGTTGGATGCCGATCATCGCTGCCACGGACGACCCTGTTGCTGGGGTTGCCCGCGCAGGCACGCTGGATGAGCGCTCGGAGCGTGGCGTCACGCCGCACAGCCAGGCGCCGCGTGACCGGTTGGCCCGCCAGATCGATCGAGGTGAGACCGGACACGCGGGGCGAGACCAGATGACCCTCGTACCATCGGGTACGAGGTGCACGGACGATGCCCCCGCGTCGGCCGCGTCACTCCCGTACCGGGGATGGACGCGCCCGGGGGCCCGAGGAGACTTCGTGGCCGATACAGAGCCGCTGGACACAACACAACAGGATGCCGATCAATTGCCGGAGCGAATTCGAGTTCATGCACTGGCCAAGCGGTTGGGAGTGACCAGCAAACGCATCCTGGCCAAACTGGCCGAGCTGGGGGCCGAGGCCCGCAGCGTTCAATCGAATGTGGATCGCGCCGTCGCCGAGACGGTGCGCGACGCGATCGCCGCCGCTGACGCCGACACCGGCGAATCCCCGGCATCCACCACCACCGCGGCGGCTGCCGAGCCGTCGACCGCCCCCGTCGCCGAGCAGCCGGCCGACACGACCACCGCGCCCGCGCCGATGTTCTCGGCACCCGAGGTCGCGCGCACCGACGAAGTGTTCGCCGCGATGGCCGACGACGCGCACACCGGCCTGTTCACCCACCGGAGCACCGAGGCGCCTGCCCCGGCTGAGCCGGTGGCCTTCGAGGCGCCCGCCTTCACGGCGCCGCTGTTCCTGCCGCCGGACGCCACCGCCGCCGAGGAGGCCCGCAAGCGCCGTCGCGCCGAGCGGACCGTCAAGCGCACCGAGGAGCCCGTCGAGGAGGCCGAGCCCGAGACCGACACGGTCGAGGACGAGTCCGCCGACGTCGATGCCGCCGGTGACCACGATGCCGACGGTCAGCCGCGCCGCCGTCGCCGTGGCCGTCGTGGTCGCGGCCGTGGCCGTGGCGAGCAGTCCGCCGACGGCGAGGACACCGACACCGACGACACCGAGGACGACACCGCCCCGGCAGCCGAAGCAGCCACCGAGGAGTCCGAGCAGGCCGAGGACGTCGAGACCGACACCGAGGACGAGGACGATTCGCAGCCGGAGGGCGCGAGCCGTCGCCGTCGCCGTCGTCGCCGCCGCAAGGTCGGCGGGGAGTCCGGCGAGGCCGATACGTCCTCGGAGGACGATCCGCCGAACACCGTCGTGCACGAGCGCGAGCCGCGCAACAAGAGCCGCAACCGGTCCGGGTCCGACGAGGTGCAGGGCATCTCCGGTTCCACCCGGCTCGAGGCCAAGCGCCAGCGCCGCCGCGACGGCCGCGAGGCCGGGCGCCGTCGTCCGCCGATCCTGACCGAATCGGAGTTCCTGGCCCGCCGCGAGGCGGTCGACCGGGTGATGGTCGTGCGGGAGAAGGCGTTCGACGCCGCCGAGCACGCGCCGGGTCACCAGATCACCACCCAGGTGGCGGTGCTCGAGGACAACATCCTCGTCGAGCACTTCGTGACCAGTTCCGGCCAGGCGTCGATGGTGGGCAATGTCTACCTCGGCAAGGTGCAGAACGTGCTGCCCAGCATGGAGGCGGCGTTCATCGACATCGGCCGCGGCCGCAACGGCGTGCTCTACGCCGGTGAGGTGAACTGGGATGCCGCCGGTCTGGGCGGCAAGGAGCGCAAGATCGAGCAGGCGCTCAAGCCCGGCGATCAGGTGCTGGTGCAGGTGTCCAAGGACCCGGTCGGTCACAAGGGCGCCCGCCTCACCACCCAGATCTCCCTCGCGGGTCGCTTCCTGGTGTACGTGCCGGGCGGTACCTCCACCGGGATCAGCCGCAAGCTGCCCGACACCGAGCGCAAGCGGCTCAAGGAGATCCTGCGCGAGATCGTGCCCGCCGACGCGGGTGTGATCATCCGGACCGCGTCCGAGGGTGTCAGCGAGCCCGAGCTGGCGCGCGACGTCGAGCGGCTGCAAGCCACCTGGCGCACCATCGAAGAGGCGGCGGCCAAGGAGTCCAACGCGCCCAAGGCCCTCTACGAGGAGCCGGACCTGCTGGTCAAGGTCATCCGCGACCTGTTCAACGAGGACTTCTCCAAGCTGGTCATCGAAGGTGAGCGCGCGTGGAGCACCGTCGAGAACTACGTGCGCACCGTCGCGCCGGACCTGCTGCCGCGGGTGAACCGGCACGAGAACAACGGTGTCGACGTGTTCGAGACCCTGCGCATCGACGAGCAGCTGGCCAAGGCGCTCGACCGCAAGGTGTGGCTGCCCTCGGGCGGCACCCTGGTGATCGACCGCACCGAGGCGATGACCGTCGTCGACGTCAACACCGGCAAGTTCACCGGTTCGGGGTCGAGCAACCTGGAGGAGACCGTCACCAGGAACAACCTGGAGGCGGCCGAGGAGATCGTGCGCCAGATGCGGCTGCGCGACATCGGCGGCATGATCGTCGTCGACTTCATCGACATGGTGCTCGAATCCAACCGTGACCTGGTGCTGCGCCGGCTCACCGAGGCGCTGGGCCGGGATCGCACCCGCCACCAGGTCTCGGAGGTGACCTCGCTCGGCCTGGTCCAGATGACCCGCAAGAAGCTGGGCACCGGACTGGTCGAGGCGTTCTCCACCACCTGTGAGCACTGCCACGGTCGCGGCATTCTCGTGCACTCCTACCCGGTGGACGCCGGGTCGGGTGCCGATGAGCAGGCCGGCCGGGCCAAGGAGGGCGGTTCGCGCCGTCGCCGCGGCAAGGACAAGGGCCAGGACAAGGCGCCCGCCGCGTCCGCCGCACCCTCGACCAACGGCACCGCGCCCGCCGCCGAGCACGGTGAGGAGGACATCGCGGTCAAGCGGGCCCACCCGGTCGCGCTCGCGATGGCCGCCCACCACGGTGAAGACGCCGACGAGGCGACGACGGCCCCGGCCGAGGAGGTCGCGGTCGAGGAGACCGTCGCCGCCGAGCCGACCCGGCGTTCGCGTTCGCGTTCGCGCCGGTCGAGCCGGAGTGCGGCAGCCAGTGAGCAGGCCGCCGAGAGCCAGGCGCTGACCGGGGTCATCCCGGCCGAGGCGGAAGCCCCGGTCGAGGCGGAAGCCCCGGCCGAGGAGCCCGCGGCGCCGGTCGAGCCGGCGGAGGTGGCCACCGAACCGGCGGCCGCCGAGGTCGAGCCCGAGGCCGCATCCGCCGAGCCCGAACCGGTAGCGGCCGAGCAGGCCCCCGTCGCCGAGGAGCCCGCTCCGCGCGCGCCCCGCAGGCGTCGCGTGGCCAGGTCGACGGCCGCTCCGGCAGCCGACAGTGCGGGCGCGGTGTTCGTGCTCTCAGCGAACGACCAGCCGCCCGCGGCGGCCGTGGTTGACTTCGCCGCAGAGCCGGTGATCGTCCCGGAACGGAAGCCGCGCCGTCGCGCGGTGGCGCGTCCCGCGGGCGCGCCTGCCGCCGAAACGAAGTAACCCGTAGGCCCCCGATTCGGCCCTGACCGGCCGAATTGGGGGAGGGGTTGCCATTCTGGTAACCTAGGTCGGTCGCTGCCCCGCGATTGGGCATCTGGCCGAACGGCCGGATGATTCCGCAGGCAGCCAAACGTTCTTCCCCCGCTCTGCGGGGATGAGCCCAGAAATACACGTCGCAGCTGTGGCGTGGACATGTGCAGGACCAACGTGAGTGGAGGAAGCCGACCGATGGCAGCGTACGCAATCGTCAAGACCGGCGGAAAGCAGTACAAGGTCGCGGTCGGTGACCTGGTGAAGGTCGAGAAGATCGAGGGCGAGCCCGGCACCGCCGTGGCCCTGACCCCGGTTCTCGTCGTCGACGGCGCCGATCTGACCACCGACGCCGACAAGCTGGCCAAGATCTCCGTGGCCGCCGAGGTCGTCGACCAGACCAAGGGCCCGAAGATCCGGATCCACAAGTTCAAGAACAAGACCGGCTACCACAAGCGCCAGGGTCACCGTCAGCCGCTGACGGTCATCAAGGTCACCGGCATCAAGTAAGACATCCCGAGGAGACGAAGCAATGGCACATAAGAAGGGTGCATCCAGCTCCCGGAACGGTCGTGATTCGAACGCCCAGCGCCTCGGCGTGAAGCGCTTCGGTGGCCAGAAGGTCAGCGCGGGCGAGATCCTCGTCCGTCAGCGCGGAACCCACTTCCACCCCGGCGTGAACGTCGGTCGTGGCGGCGACGACACCCTGTTCGCCCTCGCGGCGGGCGCGGTCGAGTTCGGCACCAAGCGTGGCCGCAAGACCGTCAACATCGTCGTCCCGGAGCCGGTCCAGGCCTGACCGCCTGGAGCGTCAGCTCCCCACGGACACCGGAGCGGGTCAGGGTTGTTTCCCTGACCCGCTCCGTCGTGTTCGCCCACCCTTACCGCAATCGACCAGTCAGAAGGAGGAGGATCAACCCATGTCCAAATTCATCGACCGCGTCGTGCTGCATGTTCGTGCCGGTAGAGGTGGACACGGTTGCGCCTCGGTGCATCGTGAGAAGTTCAAGCCGTTGGGTGGACCCGACGGCGGCAACGGCGGCAACGGCGGGGACGTGATCCTCGAAGTCGACGGCAACGTCCACACCCTGCTCGATTTCCATTTCCACCCGCACGCCAAGGCGGGCAACGGCAAGCCCGGCGAGGGCGGCAACCGTGACGGCAAGATGGGCACCGACCTGGTGCTGAAGGTGCCCGACGGCACCGTGGTGGTCGACAACGACGGCAAGGTCGTGGTCGACCTGGTCGGCGTGGGCAACCAGTTCGTCGTCGCCAAGGGCGGCCGTGGCGGTCTGGGCAACGCCTCGCTGGCGTCCAAGGCGCGCAAGGCGCCCGGTTTCGCGCTGCTCGGTGAAGAGGGCGAAGAGCTGGACCTGGTCCTGGAGCTGAAGTCGGTCGCCGACGTCGGCCTGGTCGGGTTCCCGTCGGCGGGCAAGTCCTCGCTGGTCTCGGTGCTCTCCGCGGCCAAGCCGAAGATCGCCGACTACCCGTTCACCACGCTCGTCCCGAACCTGGGCGTGGTCGCCAGTGGCGACACCACCTTCACCGTGGCCGACGTGCCGGGTCTGATTCCCGGCGCCAGCGACGGCCGTGGCCTCGGCCTGGACTTCCTGCGCCACCTCGAGCGCTGCGCGGTGCTCGCCCACGTCGTCGACTGCGCGACCCTGGAACCGGGCCGCGACCCGGTCTCCGACGTCGATGCGCTCGAGGCCGAACTGGCCGCCTACAAGCCCGCGCTGACCGGTGACGAGAGCCTGGGCGACCTGGCCGACCGGCCCCGCGTGGTCATCCTCAACAAGACCGACGTCCCCGACGCGGCGGAGCTCGCCGAGATGGTGACCCCCGAGTTCACCGAACGCGGCTGGCCGGTGTTCGAGATCTCCGCGGTGAGCCGCGCCGGTCTGCGCCCGCTGACCTTCGCGCTGGCCGACATGGTCCGCCAGTATCGCGAAGATCACCCGAAGGCCGCTCCGAAGCGTCCGGTGATCCGCCCGATCGCGACCGACGAGTCCGGCTTCAGCGTGATCGCCGACCCGCAGGAGCCCGGTGGCTTCATCGTGCGCGGCACCCGCCCGGAGCGCTGGGTGCGCCAGACCCAGTTCGACAACGACGAAGCCGTCGGCTACCTGGCCGACCGCCTTGCCCGCCTCGGTGTCGAGGCCGAGCTGGTCAAGCAGGGTGCCGTGCCGGGTTGCTCGGTGACGATCGGCGATGTGTCGTTCGAGTGGGAGCCGCAGGTGTCCGCCGGTGTCGACATCGTGCCGACCGGCCGGGGTACCGACATCCGGCTGGAGAACAACGACCGCGTCGGCGCGGCCGAGCGCAAGCTCGCCTCGCGGGCCCGTCGCGGCTTGCTCGACGAAGACGGGAAATAGGGGTCCGGCCGCGTCGGCGCCGGTCGAAAACCGGTGTCGGACGCGGCCGTTCGATCGGCATACTGCGGTGGGTCACCGGCATGAGCTGGGACCGTCGACGACGGTGATCGCGGTGCAGGGAGTAAGGCAATGCAGGTGAGTTCGGAGTTGAGTGCGGCGCGCCAGGCCATCGTGTCGGCGCGCGCGGTCGTGGTGAAGATCGGTTCGTCGGCGCTGACCAGCCTCGAGGGCGGTCTCGACACCGACCGGCTCGACCGGCTGGCCGACGCCGTCGAAGCGCGCATGCGCGCCGGGTCGGACGTGGTTGTCGTGTCCTCGGGCGCGATCGGCGCGGGCATCGCGCCGCTCGGATTGTCCCGCAGACCCAAGGATCTGGCGACCAAGCAGGCTGCGGCCAGCGTCGGCCAGCTGGCCCTTGCGCACGCCTGGGGCACCTCGTTCGCCCGCTACGACCGCACCGTCGGTCAGGTCCTGCTCTCCGCCGACGACTTCGCCCGCCGTGAGCACCACCGCAATGCCCAGCGCACCCTCGACCGGTTGCGTTCACTCGGCGCCATCGCCGTGGTCAACGAGAACGACACCGTCGCGACGGAAGAGATCCGCTTCGGCGACAACGACCGCCTCGCCGCCCTCGTGGCGCACCTGGTCGGCGCCGACGCCCTGATCCTGCTGTCGGACGTCTCCGGCCTCTACGACGGCGATCCCCGCAAGGGCGCCGCGAACTTCATTCCCGAGGTGCGCAGCAGCGCCGACCTCGACGGCGTCATCGCGGGCAGCGGCGGCGCGCTCGGCACCGGCGGCATGGCATCGAAACTGTCCGCCGCCCGCCTCGCCGCCGACGCCGGCATCCCCGTCCTGCTCGCCTCGGCCGCCGACGCCGCGACCGCGCTCGCCGACGGCACCGTCGGCACCGCCTTCGCCGCCCGCCCGGTCCGCCTGTCCGGCCGCAAGTTCTGGGTCCGCCACGCCGCCGACACCCGCGGCTCGGTCCTCATCGACGCGGGCGCCGTCGAGGCCGTCGCCAAACGCCGCTCCCTGCTCGCGGCGGGCATCACCGGCGTCCGCGGCCGCTTCTTCGGCGGCGACGTCGTCGACCTGGTCAGCCCCGACAACCGCGTGGTAGCCCGTGGCGTCGTCGAATACGACAGCACGGAACTGTCCACCATGCTCGGCCGCTCCACCACCGAACTCCCCGACACCATGCAGCGCCCGGTCATCCACGCCGACGACCTCGTCAAGGTGTGACGCCCGCGCCGGCGGGCCCGTCCTCCGGGGGCGGAGTCATACTGCGCAGGTAGACCGTTCGCGTGTCGAGGTCGAGCTCACGGCCCGAGCCTGCCTCGACACGCACCAACTGCTGGGATTTCCGTTCCTCGACAACGTGCTTGGACGCCGGATTGAACAGGTCGTCCACCACCCCCAGCATGCCGGGTCCGGCACCGGTGGTTCCGCGTGTCTTGCGCCAGTAGATCCAGCCTCGCCGCTCCGCCCACAGTGCGAGCTGGTCGAATCCGATCACGGTTGCGGCGAAGATCACCGCGAACAGCACGTATTCCACTGCGTCCTCCCTGTCCTGCGGCGATCACCGTCGTGGTGGGATGACGCCGGGCTGGTCGAGATCGATCGGTGGTGCGGGCGGCGGCGTCACCGGTTGCGGGCCAGGGACATTCGTGTCCGGAATCGGGCCGGTGACACCCGGTTGTCCACCCGGATCAACCTCGCCACCGGGGGCGGGCGGTGCCGGGTCGGCCGCAGGCGGCTCGGGCGCGCGGGGTGCGGGCTGAGGTGCGGGCGGTTCCGGCAGGGGCTGTTCCGAGGTGGGCGCGGAAGCTTGCGGCGCCGGTTCAGGTACTCGCGGTGCGGGCTGTGGTGCTGATGGTTCGGGTTGCGGCGCAGGCTGTTCCGAGGTGGGTGGAAGGGTCTGTGGCGCTGGTTCGGGGGTTGCCGGTGTGGGCGGTGGTGCTGACGTTTCCGGTTGTGGCGCAGGCTGTTCCGAGGTGGGTGGAAGGGTCTGTGGCGCTGGTTCGGGGGTTGCCGGTGTGGGCGGTGGTGCTGATGTCTCCGGTTGTGGCGCAGGCTGTTCCGAGGTCGGCGCCGGGGTCTGCGGCGCCGGCTGTCCGGTGGTAGGTGATGGCGGCTGTTCTGGTGTCGTCGGGGTAGGTGCGGGTTGTTCTGTGGTCGGGGCAGGTTGTTCCGTCGACGTCGGGACGGGCGTCCCCGAGTCCTGTTGCGCCGGTGGCTGTCCCGAGTCCGGTGGAGCGGGGGTCTGGCTCGACGGCGCGGGGGTCGTGCCCGGCTGAGTGGGTTCGGTGCTCGGGACGGATGGTGCGGGCGTCGTCGTCGGCGGTGTCGGACTCTGGCTCGGTGTGGGACTGTCCCCGGACGGCGGAGTCTGCGCACCCGGCGCGTCCGTGCCGGGAGCCTGAGAGCTGCCGACCTGAGCCGACTCGCCCTGCGGTGCGCCGGATTCCACGGCACCTTCCGGCGTCGAGCCGTTGCGCGAACCCCTCTGCCCCGCAGGCGAACCCGGTGCGGTTCCCGGCGGCGCGGGCAACGCGGGCACCCCGGTCCCGGCGAGCGTGTACGCGGGCTTGTAGATCATGTTCATCGCCAGCACCGCCTCCTGGCGCAGCGCTTCGGCCGCCATCTGGGCGTCGATGACATGGGCGGCCTCGAGCAACCGCGCGATGGTCCCGATCGGCCCGGAACCACCGGGCGCGACCACCGCGAGCTTCACCGCTTCCGCGGCGGCAGCGACCCCGCCGAGGCGGGCGCCGACCTCGCCGAACACCTCGGCCAGTTCGTCGAGCGCGGCCGCGAAGCTGCGGGTGCTGGCGAAGGCGGCGTCGGCGGCGGCGCCCTCCCAGCCGGTCTCCTCGATGACCCGCTCGGCGTTGGACCTGGTCAGCGGCAGGGAGGTGGTGAGCGCGGCGGCGCTCTCCAGCCAGGCCATCGACGCGCCGAGCACGGCGGCCGCGTCGATCTGCTGGGTGCGCGCGTAGATCTGCTCGTGCGGCATGGACTCGAAATGCTCCATCGCACCGATGTAGGTGGGATCGGTACCGCTCATCAGCGCAGCCTCGTCTCGACGGCGCGCAGTGCGGCGGCCGCGGCGGCATCGGCCTCGTCCAGCAGACCGCCGCTGAGCAGGAACGCCTCCTTCATCCGGTACGCGGCTTCGATGTAGTGATCGATCAGGTCGGCGGCGTCACGCGCCTTGTGCGCGAAGCCGGCCTGCAGCTGCTGGGCGGAGACGAAACCACCGAATCCTTCTGCCTCGGACGCGGATTCGAGACGTTGACGAAGCTGGGCGAGCCGATCGGCCTGCTGTTCGTAGAGGTCGGCGCACCGGCGCGCGGCATCGGGATCGAACTTCACGGACCCCGCCGCGGCGGCGCTGCGGAACCGGGAGATCTCGGCTCTGCTGCTGTCGATCGTCATCGCGTCCCCTCCAGATCGTGCGTCGGCGTCCAGGCTAGCCGGACCTTCTGGTGTTCGAACTGTGCACCGGTGCGAGCCTGCGCTGCAGTTGGGCGGCGAGCTGACCGGCCGCCGCGGGGACGACGTGCACGGTTTCGCCCGCCCGCAGCAGGTAGCGGCCGTCGTCCGCGACATCGATCCAGCTGTAGTGCACCGGTGGCGCCGGGGTGTCCCGGTCGAGCCCGGTCTCGATGCGGATATGCCCTTCGGCGGTGTGCGGTTTGCGCAGCAGCCGCTGGATCCGGGGGACGGCGGGATGGGTCGCGATCACGGTTTCCTCGTCGCGGACGGCGGCGGCATCGGCCTCGCGCGCCGGTTCGCGTCCGGGCGGCGTGTCGGGCAGGCAGGCCGCGACCCTGGCGCCGATCCCCGCGGTATGACCGATCGAAACACGCACGCTGCCACCGTAATCGGGGCGGGTGCCGGGTTCCTGGAGCACGAGCACGGCGTGGTCGAAGACCGAGCAGGCGAGCAGCCGGATCTCGCTGCCGGGGGTGTGCGCGCCGCCGACGAGCACGATCCTGGCGTGGGGTGCGGCGATGATCCGCAGGCAGGCGGCGAGGTCGGGGTCGCCGCCGCCGGGTAGTCGGTGGTCCAGGCCCGCGCGGAAGCGGGTTGCCTCGTACTCGGTGCGTGGCGACTCGAGCACCCGGATCGGAAAGGGCATTCGGTCCTGACCGAATTCCCGCCACACGTGCGCGAATTCGTCAGCGCTGAAGGTCCATCCCATTGCCGATCCCATCCTTACCGAACCAGGACGAGCACAGCCTAACCGCAGTGTCCGATTCCGGCGCATCGATCACCCGCCAAACCTGCCGAATGGAACCTTCTGAACCGCTTGGACCCAGATCGCTGCCTTGGCCGGCCGCGGCGGGATCGCTCAGTAACCCCGCTCCGGCTCGACGACCGCGAGCAGCGGCTCGCCAGCCACGAACCGGGCGATATTCGCGCCGACGTGATCGGCGAAGGCCGCCAGCCGCAGCTGCGGCGGATTCGAATCGTGCGGGGTGATGATCGCGTTCGGCAATGTCCACAGCGGATGCCCGTCCGGCAGCGGTTCCGGGTCGGTCACGTCGAGGCCCGCGCCGCCGATCACTCCCCGCGACAGCGCGCTGACCAGCGCATCGGTATCGATCAGGCTGCCGCGAGCCACATTGACGACCCACGACGACGGCCGCAACCTGGCCAGCTCGTCCGCGCCGATCAGGTGCCTGGTCTGCGCCGTCGCCGGCGCGGCGACCACCACGTGGTCGGTATGCGACCACACCCGGCCCAGCTGGTCGGCGCGCACCGTCTCCACGTCGGCCGGAATACCCGCGCCCGTCACCGGCCTGCCCGACCGGTTCACCGCGATCACATGCGCACCCAGCGGCGCCAGCATCGGAATCAGCGCGCGCCCGATCCCGCCCGCACCGACGATCGTCACCGTCTTGCCGCGCAACGACCCCACATGCGGGAAGAACTCGCGCTGCTGCCACGACGTCGCCCGCAGATGCTCGGGCAGATAGCGCACGCCCGCCAGCAGCAGCATGAGCGCGTGCTCGGCGACGCTGTGCGCGAACGCGCCCGCCGCCGAGGTGAACAGCACGTCCGGGTGCGCGCGGAAGACGCCCGCGTCGAAGAAGTCCTCGATACCCGCGGCGGGCAGTTGGACCCAGCGCACCCCGGCGGGCAGCGTGGCGGGGAAGTCACCGGGCGCGCCGGTCCAGATCAGCGCGTCGGCGTCGGTCAGCTCGCCGACCTTCGCACCCGCTCCGACGACGGCCTTCTCGAGCAGGCGAGGTGGCTGCCGGTCCGGGCCGATCGCGATCATGGTCGCGGATTCCTGCACGGGTCCTCCTGTGTAGTGAACTGCTGCCGTCGCCGCGCGTACGCGGACCCGGGAGCCTCGATTCTTCCCCGTCGGGCGCGCTCACGATTCGTCGAGGTCGACGGGCTCGTCGATGGCGTGGCGGTCGGCCAGCTCGAGCAGGGGCGCGATGTCGAAGACGGCGCCGTCCATGCCCGCCTGGATGTCGCCGAGCTCGGCGTAGCGGGCGGGGACGGTCTCGATGGTGAAGTCGCGGGGATGGATGTCGTCGATCTCGGTCCAGCGCACGGGGGTCGACACCGTCGCCGCGGGCACGCCGCGGACCGAGTAGGCGGCGGCGATGGTGTGGTCGCGGGCGTTCTGGTTGTAGTCGACGAACAGCTGGGCCGGATCGCGATCGCGCCGCCACCAGGCCGTCGTCACGTCATCGGGCGCCCTGCGCTCCACCTCCCGCGCGAAGGCCAGCGCCGCCCTGCGGACCTGTTTGAACCCGTATTCGGGGGCGATCCGCACATAGACGTGCAGGCCGGAGCCGCCGGAGGTCTTGGGCCAGCCGGCCGCGCCCAGCTCGTCGAGGATCTCGTGCACCACGCCGGCGACCCGCTGCACCCGCAGCCACGGGCACTCCGGCATGGGGTCGAGGTCGATGCGCCATTCGTCGGGGGATTCGGTGTCGCTCGCCCGCGAATTCCACGGATGGAACTCGACTGTGGACATCTGCACGGCCCAGATCACGTCGGCGAGCTCCTGCACGCACAGTTCGTCGGCGTGTCTGCCGTAGCGCGGAAAGTACACGCGCACAGTCGAAATCCAGTCCGGCGCGCCGCCGGGCAACCGCTTCTGGTGCACCTTCCCGCCGGGCAGGCCCTTCGGGAACCGGTGCAGCATGCACGGCCGGTCCCGCAGCGCGTTCACGATCCCGTCGCCCACGCTCAGGTAGTACTGCACCAGGTCGAGCTTGGTCGCGCCGAGTTCGGGGAAATACACCCGGTCCGGGTTGCTGACCCGCACCGTGTGCTCACCCACCGCCAGCTCGACCGCCGGTGTCGCAGACTTGGCCACCTGCGCAACGATAGACGAGCAGGCCCGCTCCCGGCGGGGGAGCGGACCTGCGGTGGGCGGGTGTGTCAGCCCTGGCGGCTCTTGGCCGGGGGCGTGTAGTAGCTCTCGGCGTAGGAGTACTCCGCCCAGCGGGGCGAGCGTTCCTCGTCGCTGTCCCCACCGTGTCCCGGCCACCAGGCGCGGCGCCCGAGCAGTGCCGTGACCGCCGGGGTGAAGAACAGTGCCATCACGAACGCGGCGATCGCGATGCCCACCGAGATGGCGAAGCCCATCTGCGACAGACTGCTGTTGCCCGCCAGCATCATCGAGGCGAAGGTGCCGGCCAGGATGAGACCGGCCGCGGCCACCGTCGGCCCGGTGTGCCGCACGGCCAGCGCCGCCGCCTCGCGGGGCGTGTGCCCCGCACGGGCTTCCTCCCGCAACCGGGCGACCATCAGGATGTTGTAGTCGGTGCCCAGCGCGACGACGAACAGGTACATGATCACCGGCAGCGTGAAGATCAGCCCGTGCTCGCCCTGGATCTGCTGGAACACCAGCACCGTCGCGCCGAGGGTCGCCGCGAAACCGAGGAACACCGAGGCCATCAGGTACCAGGGTGCGACGAGGCTGCGCAGCAGCAGCGCCAGCACGAGCATGATCAGGATCGCGGCCACCGGGAACACGATCCGGTAGTCGTGGTTCATCGCGTCCTCGAAGTCGACGTACACCGCGGTCATGCCACCGACCGCCGCCGTCGCCCCCGCGGGGGCCGCCTGGTGGGCGACCTCGCGCAGCGGGCCTGCCACCGTGTCGAGTGCGGCATCGGATTCCGGTGCGTTGGCGAGGGTCACCTGGAAGTTCGCGATCGTCCGGTCCGCCGAGAGCTGCGCCTGCCCGACCTGGCCGACACCGTCGACCTGTGTCAGCGCCGTGCGGTAGGTCGCCAGCTGGTCGTCGGCCAGCGGAGCTGTCGACCGCAGCAGCACATCCGACGGCTGCGTCGCCCCCGCTGGCATCCCCTTGAGCAGTTCGGTGGTGAAGGCCACCGATTCGGAGGCGTCGGTGGTGGAGCCCGAGCTCAGATCGAAGGTCGGGTTGAAGCCGACCGCGAACACCCCGAGCGCCACCAGCACGCCACCGGAGGCGACCGCGAACACGCCGGGCCGCCTGCCCATCGCCGCGCCGATCGCGCCGAACCGGGCGCCCTTGGGCTCGACCTGCCAGGCCTTCGACGGCCAGAACACCTTGGTGCCGAGCAGCGAGACGATCGCGGGCACCAGCGTCAGCCCGGCCAGCAGTGCCACCGCGACCGCGATCGCCAGTGCGGGGCCGAGTGCCCGGAACATCCCGAGGCTCGACAGCGTCAGCGCCATGAACGCGATGATCACCGCGGCCGCCGCCGACGTGACGGCCTCGCCGACCTTGGCGACGGCATTGACCATCGCGGTCTTCGGGTCGTCGCCTGCCCTCAGCCGTTCCCGGTAGCGGAACATCAGGAACAGGATGTAGTCGGTGCCGACGCCGAACAGCACGACCAGCAGGATCGAGTTCACCGAGGTATCGATCTCGAGGTCGAAGGCCTTGGCCGCCATGGCGATCAGGCCGCCGACCGTGCTCGAGATCGCGCCGATGGTGACCACCGGCAGCAGCGCGATGACCGGGCTGCGGAAGATGATCAGCAGCAGCACCAGGATCAGCACGATCGTGGCGATGCCGATGATCGCCATGCCCTTCTCACCCTGCTCGGTCTGGTCGAGGGTCTGCGCCGCGGTGCCGGTGAGGCCCGCTTTCAATCCGGTGTCACGCATCTGCTCCTTCAGATGCTCGCGCAGGCTCTTGACCGCCTCGCTCTGCGTCTTGTCGGCGGCGTCGGTCAGCTTGGTCATCTGTACCGCGATGACCTGGACCAGGCGGTTCTCCGACGGTGGTGTCACCTGGATTCCGGTGACGCCCTTGATGTTCTGCGCGGTCAGCGCGGCCGCGGCCGCACTCACCGTCGCCGAGTCGGCCTCGGTCAGCGCCGCGCCGTCGGCCCGCACCGCCACGATGAGTGCCGCGGGCGCCGAGTGCTGCGGAAATGCCTGCTCCTGCAGCTTCATCGCCTGGATCGACTCGTAATGCGAAGGCAGGAATTCGGATTGGTCGGTGGTCGCGGTGAGCGCGGGCGCCGTCGACAACACGGCGACGATCGCGATCACCCACAGGCCGATCACTTTCCACGGATGGTGGACGACGACGCGCCCCAGTCTGGCGAACATGGTGGGAGGTCCTTTCCGGGCCTGGAAGTCAGATGTCGAGGTCCTGGATCAGCGGGTGGCTGACGCGGTCGACGATCGTCAGGTAGACCTTCGGCGGCACCTGATCGCGCAGCGCCTCGAGCGAATCGGCCACCTCGACGGTGAAATCGCCCCAGTCCTGCTCCCCGATGCCGACCATCGCGCGCCAGTTCTTCCAGTCCCTGGTCCAGTTCTCGGGCAGCGAGAACTCCGACCACTCGGCGACCTGCTTCTGCACCACGTAGTTGCCCTTGTGGGTGAGGTACACGCGGACGACCTCGACGGCCTTCCTGGTCACCTGCCGTGACTCGCCGACCTTGCGTCCGGTGAATCGCTGGGTGCGCCCGCCGCCGGGGCCGACCTTCACGACGATCGGACCGAATCCGTCCGCGGTGGGCTTGACGGTGTCCACGATCGCGGGTGCCTCGGTGTGCGTTTCGGTGGTCATTGATCGCTCCAATTCGATAAGTGCGTGCGCATATGGGCATGGGTGTACGAGCGGCGAGCCCTCGTGCTCCGGCTCGTCGTCGTGGTCGATGTGCGGTTGTGCGGCGACTCTGCGTCCCGTCCGTCCCACTATAAGTAGATGTATACGTATAGGGCAAGGGTCAAAAAAGTCCGCACGGATCACGCCGTGCGGACCGCTCGCGCGCGGCGCGAACCTACAGCTCGTAGACCCCGAACGCCCGGTTCTGGATACACATCGGCATCACGTGGACCTGCTCGGTCCATTCGAATCTGGCTGCGGCCTCGACGGTTCCGCGTTCGTCGACGCACACGCTCGCGGTGCCGGGCATGGTCAGCGGGTTCAGCACGGCCAGCGGGATACCCGCGTGGATATTGCTGTAGAGGCCGCCGCTGAAGCACAGCGGGGTGATCGCGATGCCGCGCCGCGCGCTCTCGCGATCGGCAGCGGCCCGGGCGCCCGGCACTCCGGCGCAGTCGAGCGGGTTCTCGTTCGACGCCTGAGCGGGAACGGTCAACAGGGTGAATCCGGCCGCACAGCCCGCGGCGACGGCCATCAGGGATCGAGCAAATGAGGTCCTGGTCATAGCCGCATTGAAGCACTGGTGGCGGGTCACACCCACAATCGACGGCGGCGTGTCGAGCAGGGGAGTCAGCGTGGGACGGCCTCCAGCACGCAATCCGGCGCCGCCGTTTCCACCGTGCGCCGGAGCGTGAACCCGCAGCGTGCCAGCAGGTCGCGGAACTGCTTTTCGGTGCGTTCGTGGCCGCCCTCGGTGTTCACCAGCATCTCCAGATCGATGAACTTGCCCGGATGCGGACGCTGATGGTCCGGCAGCACCAGTTCGATCACCAGCAATGTCGCCGAGCGGCTCATCGCGGCGCGGACGGTGCGCAGGATCTGTTCGGCCTGCTCGTCAGACCAGTCGTGCAGGATGTGTTTGAGCAGGTAGGCGTCACCACCCTGGGGCACCTCATCGAAGAACGACCCGCTCTCCACCGCGCACCGTTGCGCGAGGCCAACCGCGGCGAGGTCGGCGTTCAGGTCGTCGACCACGTTCGGCAGGTCGAACACGATGCCACGTGTCGTCGGAAACCGGCCGAGTATCTCGGTGAGCAGGCTGCCGCGCCCGCCGCCGACGTCGACGAGCGTGCCGAACCGGCCGAAATCGTAGGCGGTGAGCAGCGGTTCGATCGACAGCGTGCTCACGCTGGTCATCGCGCGATCGAACAGCTCGCCGACCTCGCGGTTCACCGCCGCGTACTCGAAGAAATTCGACCCGTCCAGGTTCCGGCCGACCGCTTCGCCGGTGCGCACCGCGTCGGTGAGATGGGTCCAGTGGTTGCGGTGGAACTGCGAGCCGAAGAACCGGGACATGTCACGCAGAGTCACCTCGGCGTCGCTGCGCAGTGCGTCACCCATCCGGGTGAGCGTGTAGGTGCCGTCGCGGCGTTGGGCGAAGATGTCGTAGCTCACCAGCAGGCGCATCAACCTGCGCAGCCCGTCCTCGTCGACGTCGACTGCCCGCGCCAGCTCGCCCGACGTGCGCGGTCCGTCGGCCAGCTCGTCAGCGATCCCGAGCTCAGCGGCCGTGCTGATCGCCTGGGACAGAAACCCCGCGATCTGTAGTTCCAGCAGCGCTATGTGGCCGGGTACCAACTTCCGGTACGCCGAGGAGAGAGTGTCACGCACCCGGTCGATCGCACGGAGCACGGGCAGCGGGGGAATCTTCTTCAGTGCTGTGGACGTCATGACGACTCCATCGTCGGCCGGTTGACCTGCACGGACGGACTGAGCTTACGGGAATGGGGAGGGGTCGGGGAGGGGGCGCGGCAGACCCTGAGGTCGGTGGGCCTTCGCAGCGCCACGTCGGCCCGCGGCGTACAGGGTCGTGCCGGCCCCGCCGGAGCAGGCGACGGGGATCAGGTCGGGGTTGCGAGTGCGAACGGCAGGACGGCGTCCGCGCCGCTGGTGCGCAGGGCATGGGCGGCGACGGTCATGGTCCAGCCGGTGTCGGTGAGGGTGTCGACCAGCAAAATGGGGCCTTCGACGCCGGTGAGGTCGGGCACCTCCCACGAGTCGAACAGGCCGGCCACCCGGTGGGCGGAGTTCGCCGCCGAGACCGGCGGCCGGTCCGGCCTGGTGTGCAGGATGCCCAGGTTGTCCAGCCGCCCGATCTGCGCGAGCCGGGCGGCCAGGCTCGCGGTGAGCTGGGGATAGCGGGGCGATTCCAGGGCAAGGACCGAGGTCGGGCGGGTGGCCCAGTTCCAGTCGCGCAGCACGGCGATGCACGCGTCGAAGACGGCGTCGGGCACCGGGGCGTCCGGGCCGTCGAGCAGGGTGCGCAGGCGCTGACCCCAGCCGAGGTCGGTGAGCCTGCCGAGGACGCGACCGGTGTCGGCGCCCGCGGAGATCTTGCCGGACAACGGGATTCCCAGCTTCGCCATGCCGGTGGGCCACTGCTTGCGCGGCGCCAGGTCGAGGCCGGGGCGGTCCAGCCTGGCCCTGGTGGCGGCGACGGCGGCCGCGTCGACCGTGGTGTCAGGGCGGGTGCCGGTGCAGTTGTCGCAGCGCCCGCAGTCGGGGGTCGCGGCGTCGAGCGCGCCGAGACCCGGGTCGTCGAGCTGGCGGCGCAGGAATGTCATCCGGCAGGCGGTGGTCGCCTGGTAGTCGATCATCGCCTGCTGCTCGGTGTCGCGGGCGGCGGCGAGACGTTCGTAGCGCTCGGTGTCGTAGGTCCACGGTTCGCCGGTGGACAGCCAGCCACCGCGCACCCGGCGCACCGCACCGTCCACGTCGAGCACCTTCAGCACCATTTCCAGCCGCGACCGGTTCAGCTCGACGAGCGGTTCCAGCGCGATCGTCGACATCGGCCGATCGGTGTCGAGAGCGGCAAGCACCGCGCGCACGATGTGCTCGCGCGGGAACGCCACCGAGGCGAAGTAGCTCCAGATCCGGCTGTCTTCCGCGCCGGGCAGCAACACCACCTCGGCCCGCTCGGTACCTCGGCCCGCGCGTCCGACCTGCTGGTAGTAGGCGATGGGGGACGACGGCGCACCGACATGCACCACGAACCCGAGATCGGGTTTGTCGAAACCCATACCCAGCGCCGAGGTCGCGATCAGCGCCTTGACCTCGTTGTTCAGCAGCGCGCCCTCGAGCACTTCGCGTTCGGCCGGGTCGGTCTGGCCGGTGTAGGCGGCGACGGTGTGACCGTGCGAATTCAGCACGTCGGCCAGATCGTGCGCGGCGGCCACCGTGAGGCAGTAGATGATCCCGGACCCGGGCAGCCGGTCGAGTTGCCCGCCCAGCCAGGCGGTGCGCTGCACGGCATCGTCGAACCGCACCACCGACAGATGCAGCGACGCACGATCCAGCGTGCCGCGCAACACCAGCGTGTCGGTACCGATCTGGCCCGCCACATCGGTGACCACACGGTCATTGGCGGTCGCGGTGGTCGCCAGCACCGGCACGTCGGAGCCCAGGTCGGCGATCAGCGTGCGGATACGGCGATAGTCGGGCCGGAAATCATGCCCCCAGTCCGACACGCAGTGCGCTTCGTCGATCACCACCAGCCCGGCGTCGGCGGCCAGCCGCGGCAGCACCTGATCGCGAAAGTCGGGATTGTTCAACCGTTCCGGGCTCACCAGCAGCACATCGACCGCGCCGTCGGCCACCCGCTGATGGATCTCGTCCCACTCGGTGACATTGCCCGAGTTGATCGTGTCCGCCACCACCCCGGCCCGCTCGGCGGCCGCCACCTGGTTGCGCATCAACGCCAGCAGCGGCGACACGATCACCGTCGGCCCCCGCCCGGCCCGCCGCAGCAGTTTCGCCGCGATGAAGTACACCGCCGACTTGCCCCAGCCGGTCCGCTGCACCACCAGCGCCCGCCTGCGCTGCACCACGAGCGCTTCGATCGCGATCCACTGGTCCTCCCGCAACCGCGCCTCGGGCCCGGCCAGCTCACGCAACAACTCCTCCGCGCGTTCGCGCAGGTCGGGAGCCGTCAGATCGAGCACGTCGTTGCCGGTCGCTGAGGTCATGCGCCCCATGCTGCCCGACCCCACCGACAGGTTTGATCAGCGGTACAACCCCGCCTCTCCGCGATTCAGGCCAGAGTTGGGTGCGGTGGGGCGGAGGCAGGCGGCCTCGGGCTGTTGCTCGTCGGCGCTGGTGTGGCGGGCACCCTGCGCCGACGATGACTCAACCCTTCACGCAGAGGACCTGACGCAGCGTCGCCACCACGTCGACCAGGTCGGCCTGGGCCGCGATCACCTCGTCGATGTCCTTGTACGCGGCCGGGATCTCGTCGACCACACCCGCGTCCTTGCGCGATTCCACGCCCTCGGTCTGGGCAACCAGATCCGCGACGGTGAACTGCTTCTTGGCCGCGGTCCGGCTCAACCGCCGCCCCGCACCGTGCGACGCCGACTGGAACGAGGCCGGATTCCCCTTGCCGCGCACCACATACGACCGCGTCCCCATCGATCCGGGAATCAACGCGAGATCACCCGCACCCGCCCGCACCGCACCCTTGCGGGTCACCAGCATCGGCACGCCGTCGATGATCTCCTCCGCCACATAGTTGTGGTGACACGAAATCGGCTCGTCGAAACGCACGTCACGGCCTGCGAATTCGTCGCGCACCGCCCGGCACACGAGCGACAGCATCACCGCGCGATTCCGCGCGGCGTATTCCTGCGCCCAGGTGAGGTCACGCCGGTAGGCGTCCATTTCCGGTGTCCCGGTGAGGAATACCGCCAGATCGCGATCGGGCAGTGACTGGTTGTGCGGCAGCCCCCGCGCTATCGCCATGTGCCGCTCCGCCAGCTCCTTGCCGATATTGCGCGACCCGGAGTGCAGCAGAATCCACACGGCGTCGTCCTGGTCGAGGCAGACCTCGATGAAGTGATTGCCGCCGCCGAGCGATCCGATCTGCTTGTGCGCCTTGGACTCCAGCGACGACACACCGGGATGCAGCTCGCCGAACTCACGCCAGAACCGGTCCCAGCCCTTCGTCCGCGCCGACTGCCCGTGCGAACCGGCATGCAGCGCACCGACGTTCACCGCCTCCTTGTGCGCGTTGAACCCCACCGGCACCGCCCGCTCGATTCGCGACCGCAGCGACCGCAGATCATCGGGCAGGTCCGAGGCGGTGAGCCCGGTCTTCACGCTCTCCATCCCGCACCCGATATCGACACCGACCGCCGCAGGCGCGACCGCGTCCCGCATGGCGATGACCGACCCCACCGTCGCGCCTTTGCCCAGGTGCACATCGGGCATCACGCGCAGTCCATACACCCATTTCAGTTCCGCGATATTGCGGAGCTGACGCAGCGCTGACTGCTCGATCTCGTGCTCGTTGGCCCACATGAGCGTCTGCGCCCTCGTACCGCGCAGCTCGACGGGAAACATGGTCGGTCCTTTCCTTGATGTACTACCCACGGTAGGACCCCGAACCGTGTGGTGCACGTGAATTTCGCCGGGCTCGGCGGCGGATCAGTCCACCGCGAGCGCGCGCTCGATCCGGGCGCGGTCCGGGATCGAGGAGCTGGCGCCGAGACGGGTGGTCGCCACGGCACCGGCGGCATTGGCCCAGGTCACCGAAGCGTGCGGCCCGGTCGCCCAGGTCGCGACGAGGGCGCCGGTGAAGGCGTCGCCCGCGCCGGTGGTGTCGACGACATCGACCGTGCGCCCGGCGACCGCGAACTCGGTGCCGTCGGTGGATCGATACACCGCACCGTCGCCGCCGAGGGTTCGCACCACATGCGGTATCTGGTTCAGTTCGGCCGAATACCGTTCGAACTCCAGCGAATTCACGATGGCGAGGTCGACGTCGGCCCACAGCACGGCGGGTAGTGGTTGCACGGGTGAGGGGTTGAGCGCGACGATCGTGCCCGATGCACGGGCGTGTCGGGCGGCGGTGGCCACCGTGTCGAGCGGAATCTCCAACTGGCACAGGAGGATGTCGGCGGCCGCGATGGCCGCGAGTTCGTCTTCGGTCAGGTCGGTCACCCGCCCGTTCGCGCCGTCGACGACGATGATGCTGTTCTCGCCGGTCCCGTCGACCACGATCGTCGCCACGCCGCTCGGCCCGTCGACCGTGCGCAGCAGCGCGGTGTCGACACCGGCCTCGGCCAGCGTGGATCGCAGTGTGGTCCCGAACGCGTCGTCACCGACGGCGCCGAGGAAGCGCACCGGTGCGCCTGAGCGCGCCGCCGCGATCGCCTGGTTCGCGCCCTTGCCGCCGGGGACGGTCGCGAAACCGGACCCGAGCACGGTCTCGCCCGGTGCCGGCCGTTGCGCCGTGGTGGTGACCAGATCCATGTTGACGCTGCCGAGCACGACGACGGTGGATGCGGCGAAGTCCATGGCCGCAAATTTAGCGGCGGCGGCATGGTCGGCGGCGATTTCGGGTGGCGAGCGCGGCGTGACCTGTGGACAAGTCACGCGGCAGCGCGAAATCCTGTGGACAACTCGGTCCCGCCGCCGGTCGGAGCCGTATTCCGGGGTCCGGGTGGCGGCGAGCGGGACAGCCGCACTGCGTACGCTGATACCCATGACGGTAGAAGTGACCCCCGAGCTCGACATCCGCGCAGCGGTGCACGACGCCGCCCGCAGGGCTCGCGTCGCGTCCCGCGTGCTGGCTCAGCTGACCACGGCGCAGAAGAACGACGCATTGCACGCGGCGGCCGACGCGCTGCTCGCCGCCGCCGATCGCGTGCTCGCGGCCAATGCCACCGACATCGCGACCGCGCAGGCCGCCGGTACCGAGGAGAACCTGCTCGACCGCCTGCGGCTGACCAAGGAGCGCATCGACGGCATCGCCTCGGGCCTGCGCCAGGTGGCAGGCCTGCCCGATCCGGTCGGCGGCGTCATCCGCGGTTCCACGCTGCCCAACGGGCTCGAGATCCGCCAGACCCGCGTGCCGCTCGGCGTCGTCGGCATGGTCTACGAGGCCAGGCCCAATGTCACCGTCGACGCGTTCGGCCTCGCGCTGAAGTCGGGCAACGCGGCCCTGCTGCGCGGCTCCTCCTCGGCGGCGAACTCCAACGCCACCCTGGTCGAGGTGCTGCGCGAAGCCCTTGTCACCCAGGACATCCCGGCCGACGCGGTGCAGCTGCTGCCCAGCAACGACCGTTCCAGCGTCACCCACCTGATCCAGGCCCGCGGCCTCGTCGACGTGGTCATCCCGCGCGGCGGCGCGGGCCTGATCAACGCGGTGGTGCGCGACGCCCAGGTGCCGACCATCGAGACCGGCACCGGCAACTGCCACGTCTACGTGCACGCCGCCGCCGACCTGGACATGGCCGAGGCCATCCTGCTCAACGCCAAGACCCGCCGCCCCAGCGTCTGCAACGCGGCCGAGACCGTGCTGATCGACGCGGCCGTCGCCGAGACCGCCCTGCCGCGCCTGAGCAAGGCGCTCGAGGACGCGGGCGTCACCATCCACGGCGAGCTGCCGGGTCAGGTCCCGGCGACCGACGCCGACTGGGGTGAGGAGTACCTCACCATGGATATCGCGCTGAAGGTCGTCGACGGTCTCGACGCCGCCGTCGAGCACATCAACACCTGGGGCACCGGCCACACCGAGGCCATCGTCACCGCCGACCTGGCCGCCGCACGGGAGTTCACCTCCCGCGTCGACGCGGCCGCCGTGATGGTGAACGCGTCCACCGCCTTCACCGACGGTGAGCAGTTCGGCTTCGGCGCCGAGATCGGCATCTCCACCCAGAAGCTGCACGCCCGCGGCCCGATGGCACTGCCCGAACTCACCTCCACCAAGTGGATCGTGTGGGGCGACGGCCAGACTCGGCCGGTGTGATCGTGACACTGGTACAAGAACCGATCTTCACCTCGGTCGACGACGTCATCGCCCGGCTCGCCGACACCGGCTACCTGGCCGACAAGGCCACGGCCACCTCGGTCTTCCTTGCCGACCGGCTGGGCAAGCCACTGCTCATCGAAGGTCCCGCCGGTGTCGGCAAGACCGAGCTCTCGCGTGCGGTGGCCCAGGTCGCCGGGGCCGAGCTGGTCCGGCTGCAGTGCTACGAAGGCGTCGACGAGGCCCGCGCCCTCTACGAGTGGAACCACGCCAAGCAGATCCTGCGGATCCAGGCCTCGAGTGAGAACGATTGGGCCGAAACCAAAGCCGACGTCTTCACCGAGGAATTCCTGCTCTCGCGCCCGCTGCTCACCGCCATCCGGCGCAGCGAGCCGACGGTGCTGCTGATCGACGAGACCGACAAGGCCGACGTCGAGATCGAGGGCCTGCTGCTCGAGGTACTGAGCGATTTCGCGGTGACCGTCCCTGAACTCGGCACCATCACCGCGACCCGTAAACCGTTCGTCGTCCTCACCTCGAACGCCACCCGTGAGCTGTCCGAGGCGCTCAAGCGCCGCTGCCTGTACCTGCACCTGGACTTCCCCGACGAGGAACTCGAGCGCCGCATCCTCGCCAGCCGGGTGCCGGAGCTGTCGGTCACGGTCGCCGAGCAGCTGGTGCGGATCGTGCACGTCCTGCGCGGGATGCAGCTCAAGAAGCTGCCGTCGGTCGCCGAATCGATCGACTGGGGCCACACCCTGCTCGCGCTGGGCGCCGCAGACCTCGACGACGCCACGGTGCGCGCCACGCTCGGCGTGGTGCTCAAGCATCGCAGCGACCACCAGCGCGCGCTGGCCGAGCTGAAGCTGGCCTGAGATGACAGCGCCTGGCCCGCACGGACTCGGCGGGCATGTCGCCGGGTTCGTCGCGGCGCTGCGGGCCCGCGGCGTGCCGGTCGGGCCCTCGGAAACCGTCGACGCGGGCCGGGTACTCACCGTGCTCGACCTGCTCGATCGCGAGTCGGTGCGCGAGGGACTGGCGTGCGCGCTGCTGCGCCGTCCCACCCACCGGCGCACCTTCGACGGATTGTTCGACCTGTGGTTCCCGGTCGCGGTGGGGGAGCGCGGTGCCGAGGCCGCCGACCTACCGCGCACGCCGGAGGGCCAGGTCGACCTGCCGGCTCTGCGTGAACAGCTGGCCGAACTGCTCACCGCCGAGGACAGCGGCGCCCAGTTGCAGTTGCTGGCCGGGCAGGTCGTCGAGCAGCTGGGTCAGTACCAGTCGGCGCGCGGGCCGTCGTTCTCGGCGTATCAGGCGTTGAAAGACCTCGCGCCACAAACCTTGCTGGCCCGGGTACTGGCGGGTCTGGGCCTGCCGCCGGACGCGAGCGACCGCGATACCGAGGTCGCGCAGCGGATCGTCCGGGAACGCATCGCCGGCTTCCGGGCGAGCGTGGAAGCCGAGACCAATCGCCGGGTCGCCGAGCAGATCGGTCGCGATCGCGTCGCCACCTACGGCGTCGCCCGCCAGGCCGAGGACGCCGACTTCCTGCGCGCCTCCGAACGCGAGCTCGTCGAACTGCGGCGTGGCAGCCAGCGGCTGGCCCGGATCCTCGCCTCCCGCCTCGCGGTGCGGCGCAAGAAGGCCCGCCGCGGCGAGATCGATCTGCGCAAGACGCTGCGGGCCTCGATGTCCACCGGCGGCGTGCCGATCGACCTGGTGAACCGCAAGCCCAGGCCCGGCCGCCCGGAACTGGTTCTGCTGTGCGACATCTCAGGGTCGGTCGCCGGATTCAGCAACTTCACCATGCTGCTGGTCAGCGCGTTGCGCGAGCAGTTCTCCCGGGTCAGGATCTTCGCCTTCGTCGACCGCACCGACGAAGTGACCACCTTCTTCGACCCGTACGCCGGCCTCGACAACGTGCTGACCAGGATCTTCACCGAGTCGCGGATCATCGACGCCGACGGGCACTCCGACTACGGCCAGGCGCTGACCACCTTCGCCGACAATTTCGGTGACGCGGTCACCAGCCGCAGTTCCCTGCTGGTGCTCGGCGACGGCCGCACCAACTACCGCAATCCGCAGCTGGACACCCTGCGGCAGCTGGTCGACACCGCCCGGCACGCGCACTGGCTGAATCCCGAACCGCGGAATCTGTGGGGTACCGGCGATTCGGCGGCTCGCGAGTACGGCGAGGTGATCGAGATGCACGAATGCCGATCCGCCCGCCAGCTGACCGACGTGGTCTCCCGGTTGTTGCCCGTCTGAAGGAGCTGGTGATGAGCGAGGATCTGCTGACCTACTGCCTGGCCAAACCCGGTGCCTGGCAAGACGAACCGTGGGAGGGCGACGTCGTCGCCAAAGTGGGCGACAAGATCTTCGCCTTCCTCGGGGAAGGCACGTCGATCGGGCTCAAATGCGGGCGCGACCGCGGCGAGGCCGACGAGCTGGTCCACATCTACCCCGATGACGTCAGCGCGTCCGCCTATATCGGGCGCTACGGCTGGAACAGCATCACCGTCGGCGGCGCCGTCCCGTCCGACGAATTGCGCGAGCTGATCGACGCCTCCTACGACGCCGTGGTGGCCAAGCTCCCGAAGTCGAAGCGCCCCAAGGCCTGACGGCTTCAGCGGACGTTAAGCCGCTCATATGGCCTGCCCACCAAGATCACCGCCATGCTGGCAGGGGCGTCGCGCGACGACGAGCGGTCCGACCGACGGGTATCGGACAGGGTGACAGCGCGGCGGGCCCGAGCCGTCGCGCGGTGGATGTGGTTCGCCTGGTGACCGACCCATCCTCCAACGAGAGTTTGTGTGCAGCAGTCGAACCCGCCGGCGAGCCGGTGCAGGCCGGGCACCTGCCCCCAGGTTCCGGAGCACGGGCAGCGCGCAGGCTGGCCGGGATCGCGGCAGCGCGGCTGGTCGACGCGCCCGCCGCCGCCGAAGAGCAGCTGCGTCGCGCGCTGGTCGTCGGCTTCGGCGAAATCGGTGGCCGGGAACTCGCCGAGTTGCGCACCCGGCTGGTCACCGCGATCGCCGCCCAACCGGGCCGCGACCGCGATGTGGCCAGGGCAGCAGCCTCGGCCGCCGCGTGCTGGCACCCCATCTCGGCGGCCGATTCCGCGCACCTGTGGCTGGTCGCGGGCCGGGCCTGGCATCGGGCGGGCAGGCACGTCGAGGCCGTCACCGCCTTCGACCGGCCCCTGCTGAGCGGCGTCGCCGGCTACCCGTCCGGCGAGCTCGCGCTGGTCCGCGCCGAGTTCGCCGAGTCGCTGATGCGGCTCGGCCGTCACCGCCAGGCCGCCTGGCAGTTCACCGAGGCGGCGCGGCTGTTCGCCGGTTCGGCCACGCAGCGGCATCGGCACGCCGATCTGGTGTGGTCGGCGGCCGTGGCCCGGGAATGTTGCGGGCAGGAATCGGCCGCGCTGGGCGGCTACCTGCGGGCGGCCGGCCTGTGGGGTGAGCTGGGCAAGATCGCGCCGCGTGCCCGCTGCCTGCGCGCGGCGGCCTGGCTGCAGCTGCGTGGACCCCGGGGCAGGGTCCGCGGGCCGTGGTGGGTCACGATCGACGTGCTGATGGCCGAACTGAACAACCGGCTCGCCACCGATCCGGGCCCGCACATCGCCGATGAGCTGGATCGCACCCGCGCCCAGTTCGCGCAGATGTGCGCGCAGGCGTCGGGTCCGTGCTGACGCCGAGCTGCCACGGAGCGGTCCGGTCCGCTCCGACGGTGGCAGTCCCGTTAAGCTCGGACCTCATGCACGAAACAGCTCGGCCGCGCCGCAAGCTCGGCGTCATGGGCGGCACCTTCGACCCCGTCCACCACGGCCACCTGGTCGCGGCCAGCGAGGTCGCGAACCGGTTCGAGCTCGACGAGGTCATCTTCGTTCCGACCGGTCAGCCGTGGCAGAAGGTGAACAAGCAGGTCAGCCCCGCCGAGGACCGGTATCTGATGACGGTCATCGCCACCGCGTCCAACCCGAGGTTCTCGGTCAGCCGGGCCGATATCGAACGCAACAAGGTCACCTACACGGTGGACACCCTGCGCGAGATGCAGAGCGCTCATCCCGACGCCGAGCTGTACTTCATCACCGGTGCGGACGCGCTGGCCAACATCCTGACATGGCAGGATTGGACCGAACTGTTCGAACTGGCGAAGTTCGTCGGGGTGAGCCGTCCGGGGTACGAGCTGAACACCGACCATCTCGAGGAGCATCTGCGGGACCTGCCCGCCGATGCCGTGACGATGATCGAGATCCCCGCGCTGGCCATCTCGTCGAGCGAATGCCGCCGCCGCGCCGCGGAGGGTCGGCCGGTCTGGTACCTCGTCCCCGACGGCGTGGTGCAGTACATATCGAAGCGGCACCTGTATGGGCCCGCAGGAACGGAAGGTAGCTGACGTTGAGCCACACGATCGAGGGTCTGACCTGTCTGGGGGAGGACGCATGAGTGCCACCGCCGAAGCGGTCGAAATGGCCAAGGTCGCCGCACTCGCGGCAGACGACAAGCTCGCCACCGATGTCGTCGTCCTCGACGTCTCCGAACAGCTGGTGATCACCGACTGCTTCGTGATCGCCTCGGCGCCCAACGAGCGCCAGGTCAACGCGATCGTCGACAACGTCGAAGAGAAGCTGCGCGAAGCCGGGCACAAGCCGGTCCGTCGCGAAGGCACCCGCGAGGGTCGCTGGGCGCTGCTCGACTACGTCGACATCGTCGTGCACATCCAGCACAACGACGAGCGCAATTTCTATGCGCTGGAGCGGTTGTGGCGTGACTGCCCGACCGTCCCTGTCGATGGCATCGCCGCCCCGCCGACTCCGGCCGCCGACGACGCACAGGTAGAAGGCGACACCGAGTGAGCAAGTACGCCCATGTGCGCACGCTGATCCTGCTGCGGCACGGGCAGACCGAATGGAACGCGGCGGACCGGATGCAGGGGCAGATCGATACCGATCTCACCGAGCTCGGTCGTCAGCAGGCCAAAGAGGCGGCGCGCGAACTGGTTTCGCGCAATGCCATCGCCATCCACGCCTCCGATCTGCGGCGCGCCAAAGAGACGGCGCAGGCGCTCGGCGACATCAGTGAGCTGCCGGTCGTCACCGATCAGCGGCTGCGCGAGACCAACCTCGGCGACTGGGAGGGTCTGACCCATCTCGAGGTCGACGCCGACTATCCGGGCGCGCGCGTGCAGTGGCGGCTCGACGCCACCTACACACCGCCCGGTGGCGAGAGCAAACTCGAGGTCGGTGCGCGTTCGCTGCCCGTGGTGCGCGAACTGTACAACGAGCGACAGGATTGGCCCGGCCGGACTATCATCCTGGTGGCGCACGGCGGGCTGATCGCTGCCCTCACGGCCGCGTTGCTGGAACTGCCCCCAGAGAACTGGCCTGCCCTCGGTGGGCTGGCCAATACGAGCTGGGTACAGCTGTCCAGTCACGGCCCTGACATCGACCGACCCGGCTGGCGCCTCGATGTTTGGAACGCAGCGGCGAAGGTAGCTCCCGATGTCCTCTGAAGAGCCCGTCCGATCGGTACCGGACGAACTGTTCCAGCAGGTGACGGCCAAGCCCGGACGGCAATTGCCGGACGCGCTGTTCGGCCCGCCACCCGCTCGGCCCGCACGCCCTGAGCGTGAGGAGCCCATCCGTTCGGTGCCGGACGAACTCTTCAAGCAGGTCACCGCGCGCAGCGAACGTTCGCTACCCGACGCGCTGTTCGGCCCGCCGCCGGCGCCGGTAGCCGCCGAGCCCGAGCAGGTCGACTCCGCGGCAAGCGATTCCGCGTCGGTGGGCGACTCGTCGGAGGACTCGGACGCCGATGTCGACGGCGAGCCTGCCACAGCGGGCGATGGTGTCGCCGAGGCCGCGGCTGAGGTTGTAGCGGACTCTGCCGTGCAGCCGGATGCTGCCGACGCCGAATCGGCTGTTGCGCAGTCGGATACCGCCGAGTCGGCGGTATCCGTCACGGAGCTGTCCGACGGCACCAGTCCCGCTGCGGATGCTGACGATCTCGTGGCGACGACGAACTCCGTGGCAGAGCCCGCCGCGGCGCAAGACCTCCAGTCGGCCAGTGCGGCTGATGGTTCCAGCGATCCGTCGGAGGCCGACACCGCTGCCGTTGCCGAGACGGTGGGCGATTCGGCCGAGACGGTGGCGGAGGAGTCCGTCGCGGTGTCTGCGGACTCTGCCTCGGTGGCCGAGGTGTTCGCTCCGGACTCGCTGGTTGGGGAGACCGCTGTCGCACAGGGTGAATCGCTCGCCGAGGCGGCCGTGGAGGTCGTGCTCGTCGAGGAATCGACCGCGCCCCGGCCGGTGGAATCCGCGTCGCCGCGCCCCGTGCTGCTGGTGATCGCCGACTCCCTCGCGTATTACGGCCCCAAGGGTGGTCTGCCCGCGGACGATCCGCGGATCTGGCCGAATATGGTGGCCGCCGAACTGGATTGGGATGTGGAGCTGATCGCCCGGATCGGCTGGACCTGCCGCGACGCCTACTGGGCGCTCATCGGTGACCCCCGGGTCTGGGCCGCGGTGCCGCGGGCAGGCGCGGTCGTGTTCGCCGTCGGTGGTATGGACACCCTGCCCTCCCCGCTGCCCACCGCGCTGCGGGAACTGATCCGCTACATCCGTCCCCCGAAGCTGCGCCGTGGCGTGCGCGCTTCCTACAACTGGCTGCAGCCCAAGCTGTCGAAACTCGGTCGGCCCGTGGCGCTTCCGCCGAAGGTGAGTGTCGACTACCTGGAGCAGTCGCGCGAGGCGCTGAACCATCTGCGTCCCGAGCTGCCCGTGGTCGCGGTGCTGCCGTCGGTACACCAGTGCGATGCCTACGGGCGGGTGCACCGGGGCCGAGCGCGCGCGGTCAAGGCGCTGCAGGCGTGGTCGGGCCGTACCTCGGTGCCGCTGGTCGACCTCGGTGAGGCCGTGCGCGACGACATCGAGTCGGGTGCGGCGAACCCGGACGGCATTCACTGGGGCTGGGCGGGGCACGCTGCGGTGGCGACGGCGATGACCAAGGCGCTGCAGGAGGTCCGGTAGTCCGTGGCCGTTGTGGTGGTCACCGATTCGGCGGCCGGGCTGTCCGCCGACGTCGTCGCCGAGCTCGGTATCGAAGTGGTGCCGTTGCATGTGCTCGTCGGCGACCGGGAGATCCGGGAGGGCATCGATCCCGTCGAGATCGACTACTCGACGGATTCGGTCACTACCTCGGCTGCCTCGCCGGGAGAGCTGCGCGAGGCCTACGAACGCGCGCTGAGCCATAGCGACGGCGACGGTGTCGTCGCCGTGCATTTGTCGCGCACCCTGTCGGCGACCTGGGAGTCGGGGCGGCAGGCGGTCCGCGATATGGGCGCCGAAGATCGTGTGCGCCTGGTGGATTCGCTCGGCGCCGGCTTGGCGACCGGTCTGCCTGTGCTCGCCGCCGCGCGCCGGGCCCGTGCGGGCGAGGCGCTGGATGCCGTCTACGAACGCGCGGTGGCGGCCGCCGCGCGCGCCCGCACATTCATCCTGGTCAACCGCACCGAACAGCTCCGCAAGGGCGGCAGGCTGAGCAGTGCCGCCGCGTTCTTCGGCAGCGAACTGGTGACGAAGCCACTGCTGCAGCTGGTCGAAGGCAAACTGGAGCTGCGCGAGAAGGTGCGGACCAGATCCCGTGCCTACGCGAAGCTGGTGGCGGCCGCGGTGGATGCCGCGGGCGGGGACGGCGCTGCGCTGGCCGTCCAGCATCTGGGGGCCGCCGATGCCGCCGAGACGATCGCCGCCCAGCTGCGCGAACAGGTGCCCGAGGTCGAGGAGCTCTACGTCGCCGAGTTCGGCCCCACCCTGGGCGTGCACCTCGGTGTCGGCGCGCTCGGCGTGCTCGTTGTGCCCGGCGGGTGTTCGTGACCGGCACCGAGTTCCGCTGCGGGCTGCCACGCCGGTAGCCTGCGCCGACGGTCTGAACCCGCGGGCATCTACGATGCCCCGGTGACCGGATACGACGACTTCGACTACCCCGACACCGCGCACCTGCCGCACCGCAGGCAACACATCCTCGCCGTGATCCGGGACTCGGTGCTCGCGCACGGCTACCCGCCCAGCGCCAGGGAGATCGCCGACGCCGTCGGCCTTCGCTCCACGTCCACGGTCTCCAAGCATCTGAAAGCGCTGGAGGAGGACGGCTTCCTGCGCCGCGGCGCCGCGATGACCCGCCCCATCGATGTGCGTCTGTTCCTGCGGCACGCACCGGCCGGCGGCTCCGGCGGGTCGGTGACCGTGCCCGTGGTCGGGGACATCGCCGCGGGCACCCCGATCCTGGCCGAGCAGCACGCCGACGACCTGCTCACCCTGCCGCGTGAACTCGTCGGCCGCGGCGAGGTTTTCGGCCTCCGCGTCCGCGGCGACTCGATGATCGACGCCGCGATCTGCGACGGCGACCTCGTCGTCGTCCGCAGCCAGCGCGAGGCTGACTCCGGTGACATCGTGGCCGCCATGATCGGCGAGGAAGCCACGGTCAAGGTGTATCGCCGGCGCAACGGCCATGTGCAACTCGAGCCCCGCAACCCCGCCTACTCGGTCATCGACGGCGACGAGGCCGTGATCCTGGGCCGGGTCGTTTCGGTGATGCGCAGGATCTGACGTCGACCGCGCTACGCCGGGCCGAACCAGTCCAGCGACTGGCCGTGCGGCCCGGCGTAGGCCACCGGCTCGCCGTCCACCGCGAGCACCATCCGCGCTGTGCCCGAGTCTGTTGCGGGCAGCCGGTCGGCGAACTCCGCGATCACACCGGTGCCCTCCTGGGACACCCAATGACAGGGCAGCGCACGCACCGAGGTGATGAACTCCTCGCGGGCCTGTGCGGGCAGATAGGTGAGCACCGCGCTGTGGAACACGACCACCGTGCTGCCGGGCGGCGCGGTGTGGACCAGTTCGGCGACCTTCTCGTTCACGTCGCCCGCCACCAGGAGCGGTGGATTCGCGGCAGCGATCGCGCAGGACGCTCGCAGCCTCGCGAGACGTTCGTCCTGTCCCGGCCAGACCAGTGCTTCCAGCCATTCCCGATCCCGGATGTCTCTCGCGTCCAGCGGGTTCAGGTCGACTCCGGCTCGATGTACCACTTCGGGTAGCCGAGCCGGTATCGGTGCGTCGCCGGTTACCGTGCACGGCAACACCACTGGGGACGGACCATCGGCGGGATCCAGTGCTGTCCCGTCGTAGCGGTAGCTGAAACGGTCCGGGTACAGGCACAGTCCCGCCGATGCGCCGACCTCGATCAGCGCCAGCGGTCCGGGAAGCCGGGCGAGCACCGGTAGCAGTGTTGCCGCGCGGCCGGCTTCGTTCGTCTGGGTGCGTCTGGCCAGCGCTGTCGCCGAGATCGCGGGCCAGCGCGCGATCAGCTGCCCGCGGAACTCGCGGTAGGGCACCGCGATCGCGCCGTTCACGCGCGCGGCCGCCAGGATCAGGTTGGGTTGCTGCTTGTCCGTTGGCAGCTCGGCGATCAACGCCAGCACCGCGGGGTCCTCGGCGATGTCGACGGCCCGCCGAAGGTAGAGCGGGGAATTGCTGTGTACCTCGCGATACGCGAAGTCGCGGAATCGGTGTGCCAGGTCCATGGCACCATCCGTACGTCGTTTCGGCCATGCGCGCACCGTATTCGCTCGGACCGCGCGGATTCCGCGCTCAGCGCTCGCTGACCGGACGTTGTCCACAGGCTCGCCGTTGTCCACAGGTTCGTTTCCTGCGTCGCTTCGGCCCTGCCCGCCAGCTCGAGGTCGAGTTCGCCGCGCTGTGCGAGCAGGTGGGCGCCGGGCGACAGTCGGGGCGGGATCGTCTGGTCGGTCGGCGGCAGTATTTCTACGGCGTCGGCGCGCCAGCGGGCGCCCATGGGGTGATCGGGAAACCGAGTGAGCGAAGTATGGGAGCCTCACCCGATTCGTGTGAAGCGTGAGCGGCGCTTTCGGAGGAAGCTATTGCTGAACTGGCCTGTGACGCCGGCCTGATACTGCGTGGCCGTGCAGTCGGCCGATCGTACTCACGCCAGATTCTGTCCGACATCGTCTACCCGGAGGGAAGGGAATACCGAGAGATGAGCATCGAGTGCGACACCGTTCCGGCACGGATCACATTCGGACTTCCCGGCCACGGCCGTGGTGCGGGCGGACTGTTCCTGATCGTTTCCGCGGAGCGCGCGTGACGTGGGCATTACCGACGATCGCCACGGTGTTGTTGATCTTCGCGTCGATCTCGGGACGGATCTCGGGTACACCGATCACCGCACCGATGATCTTCACCGCCGCCGGCCTGTTACTCGGGGGCGTGTCGCTGAGGCTGATCGATGTGGAAGCCACCGCCGAGATCATCAAACTCCTCGCCGAGGTGACGTTGGCGATGGTGCTGTTTTCCGATGCCTCGCGGGTGGACCTGGCCGAGTTGCGTGCTGAGATCTCTCTTCCCGTGAGGCTGCTCGGAATCGGCTTGCCATTGACTATCGCGGCGGGTTTCGCTGTAGCGGTGGTCGTGCTCGGCGACCTCGCTTGGCCAGAGGCGCTGCTGCTCGCGGTCATCCTGGCTCCGACCGACGCCGCGTTGGGACAGGCGGTGGTCACGCTTCCGGTGCTGCCGGCACGGGTGCGGCAAGGCCTGAATGTCGAAAGTGGTCTCAACGACGGAATCTGCGTGCCCTTGTTCTTGATCGTGCTGGCGATCGCACACGCCGAATCCGGTGCAACCGGCGGCGGCGCCGCGGCACGGCTGGTCTCCGAACAGATCGGGTACGGCGTCTTGGCAGGACTGGTCGCCGGGGCGATCGCCGCCACGATCCTGGTCACTGCGCAGCGGCACCGCACAATCGACCCACTATGGGCGCAGATCGTTCCCGTCGCGGCCGCCCTACTCGGTTACACCGTCGCCGTGCCACTGGGCGGGTCGGGATTTATCGCGGCGTTCGTCGGCGGACTGACGTTCGGCACGATCCGCCGCCGCACCGCGAACGACAGCGACGACGCCGGCCTGCTCGACGAATCCGGCGACCTGTTCAACGCCGTCACCTTCATTGTCTTCGGCGCCGTGCTGCTCGGTCCCGCCCTCGGCCACCTGTCCTGGGCGGTACTGGGCTACGCGGTGCTGAGCCTCACCGTTGTCCGGATGGTCCCGGTCGCGCTATCCATGATCGGCACCCACGCCCGGGCCCCGACCATTGCCTTTGTCGGCTGGTTCGGCCCCCGCGGGCTCGCCACCATCGTCTTCGTCATCCTCATCCTCGAAGAACACCAGGAACTGCCCCACGAAGATCTTCTCTTGACCACCGCGGTCGTGACGATCGGACTTTCGGTACTGGCCCATGGACTCAGTGCCGCACCCCTGGCCCAGCGTTACGCCGCCTGGACCCGGCACCATCCTCGAGCCGAGCAGCACACGTCCCAGTCGTGACGTGGCCGCCTTTCCGATGATGACGACGAGGCCGACCAAGCCCTCGCCGTGCACGCGCGCGGCCGCCGGGATCGGGAGTTGTCCACAGGCTCGACGTTGTCCACAGGTTCGTTTCCCACCCAGGTCGGCGGCGGTTTGCCGAGGTCGCTGCCTCGTAGCGTCACTGCCATGTCACGACACGACGAGCACGAGCGGGTACGGCAACGGCTGGGCGGGCTGGCGGTACGCGAGAAGGTGGGACAGGGCGGCTTGCGCAGCGAGTCAGGTCGCGGACCCACACCGGCAGGGGCCCGCACCGATGGCGGCGCCGAGGGGCGTTGGGACGACGATGAACTCACGCCGCCGGGCGGGGAGGTGCGTGCGCCGGGTTGGCTCGACGACGGCGCGCAACCCGGCGGCCTGCAACGGCTTGTGCCCGAACGGTTCCGCGGGGCGCGCCTCGATCCCGGCCGCCGGGGTGCGCTGGTACTCGGCTTGGTGGGCCTGGTCGCGGTCGTGCTCACCGGCATCATGGTGGTGCGCGATCAGCCGACGCGGCAGGCGATACCGCCGGTGCCGGTAGTTCGTGCGGAGAGCATCGGCGGGCGAACCGAGCCGACCGCCACAGCCGCCGCGATGGCAGGAACCGGACCGAGCGCGAGCACGGAAGTCGTTGTCAGCGTGGTGGGTTTGGTCGACCGCCCGGGTCTGCACCGTCTGCCCGGTGGCTCCCGCATCGCCGACGCCATCGAGATCGCGGGCGGTGCCCGAGACGGCGCGGACCTGGCGGGCTTGAACCTGGCGCAACGCCTGTCCGACGGCGATCAGCTCGTGGTCGGCGCGACCGGCCCCCAATCAGGACCACCACGCCTGGGCAGCACCATGATTGGCTCCGCCGACCCCGCCCCCGCTACCGCACCGAGCGCGGCGAGTGTCACGGGCACGAACACCGCCTCGAACGGAATAGGCGGCAAGGCTCGCCTCAACCTGAACACCGCGACGGCAGCGGAGCTCGACGCACTACCCGGCGTCGGACCGGTAACCGCCACAGCGATCCTCGCCTGGCGCTCGACCAACGGCCGATTCACCGATGTCGCCCAACTAGGCGAAGTAGACGGTATCGGCCCTGCCCGCCTCGCCCGCCTGCGCGACCTGGTGACGACATGACCAGGCCGCCCGATCCGGTCGGCATCGGCGAAACAACCGACCCCACCAGAGATACCGATCCGCAGGGCGAATGCCCGGCATCGGTCGGCCCCGCACCAACCTCAACCCCCAACCACCTGACATCGACGGCCGACCTCGTGGCATCGGTCGCAGGCCCTGTCGCGTCGACCCTGGACAGCGGTATTCCGGCTCTGGAGCGCGTGGCGTCGAATCCAGCCCATGCGGCGTCGGCTACCGAATACCTGGCATCGGTCGCAGACCCTGTCGCATTGGCCCCGGGCAGCGTCGCGTCGAGACCAGGCCACGTGGCATCGACCGCCGCACGTGTGACATCGGCTGCCGCAGTATGCGTCGGGTCAACTGCGGACAACGTGGCGTCGAGCGCCGACCACGTGGCTTCGCCAGGTGATTTCTCGCCCTGCTTCGCGGACTGTGTCGGACATTCGTACAGCAGTGTGGAATTCGGGTGCTTCGGGGTCGGGTCGGTCCTCGGGCGTAGTGCGGTACGAGGCGATGGCCCGGGCGCGAATCCGGCGGGCGAATGAAGGCGGCACCGCGCGAAGAGGAGGTGGTGGAGGAGCCGGAGCGGCAGGTTCTCGATATGCGGCTGGTGCCTGCCGCACTCGGGTGTTGGGTTGCGACGATCGTTGCGGTGTCCCTTGGCTGGTTCGCGGGGCTGGTCCTGGCGGTCGGTGCCGTGGTGGTGGCGATCGGGTTATGGGTCGTGTTGTTGTGGGCGATCGCGCACAAGCGGGAGCGGTGGCGAGTCGTCGCGGTGGCGGGGCTGGCGACGATGCTGCTCGCGGCTGGTTTCGGGGCGGCGGGCGCGTGGCGTGAGTATCACGTGCAGGCGCACCCGTTGCGGGAATTGCTCGGGCGGTCGGTGACGGTGCTGGCCGTTGTCACCGATGACGCGAAACCGATGCGTGCGGGCGGGTTCGGTGGGCAGCGGCGGTGGATTGTCCATGCCGGGCTGCGCGAGTTCGGTGGCGGTGCGTCGACGATGCGGGTGGGTGGGGCGGTGGTCGTCCTCGCCGGTGATGACGAATGGGCCCGCCTGTCGCCTGGGCAGGTGATCCGGTTCCGGGCCCGGGTGAGTGAACCGAATCGAGCGGATCTGACGGTGGCGACCCTGAACGCGGTGGCCGATCCGGAGCTCGTCGGCACCCTGCCGTGGTGGCAGCGGCTCGCCGCGGACGTGCGGGCAGACCTTGTCGAAGCAGCGGGGAGAGCGCTACCGCCCGCCGCGGCGGGCCTGCTACCGGCACTGGTCGTCGGCGATACCTCCGAACTGTCCGATGATGTTCGCGATGCGTTCGAAATCGCAGGCCTGCAACACCTTTGTGTGGTCAGCGGGGCGAATTTCACGATCTTGCTGACTGCGTTGCTGGCACTCACCCGGCTGCTCACGGCAGGTCCGCGCACCAGTGCCGCGGCAGCCGCCGGGGTGGTTGTGCTGTTCGTCGTCCTCGCGCGTCCCGACCCCAGTGTGCTGCGCGCGGCGGCAATGGGCTCGGTGACGGTGCTCGCGCTGCTCACCGGCCGGCGCAAACAGGCACTGCCTGCGCTCGGTGCCGCCGTGATCGGATTGCTCGGTGTGGCACCGCAATTGGCGGTGAGTGCGGGATTCGCGTTGTCGGTGCTCGCCACAGCGGGGCTGATCCTGCTCGCCCCCAGCTGGGCGGATTGGCTGCGGGCACGCGGATGGTGGCGTGCGCCCGCGGAGATCGTCGCGGTGTCCGCCGGGGCCTTCGTCGTGACGCTGCCACTCATGGTCGCGCTGTCAGGACGGGTGAGTCTCGTGGCGATCATCGCGAACGCACTCGTCGCGCCGGTGGTCGGGATCATCACGGTGATCGGGGCAGTGGGCGCGGTGCTCGCGTGCGTGTGGGACGACGCGGCGGTGTGGGCGCTGTGGTGCGCACGCCCACCGCTGTGGTGGTTGCTCTCGGTCGCCGACTACACGGCCGCTGTACCCGGTGCCACCGTCACGGTGCCGTCGGGCCTGACCGGAGGACTGGTCGCTGCGGCGATCGTCGTCACCATCGTGGCGGCCTTGCGCTGGTCGAAGACCCGTCGGCTGCTCACTGTCGGAGCCCTGGGCGTCGCCGTGGTGCTCGTCCCGGTGCGGCTCTGGCAACCCGGATGGCCGCCCGACGGCTGGGTACTGGCCATGTGCGACGTGGGCCAGGGGGACGGCCTCGCGCTCTCGGTCGGACCCGGCGCGGCCGTGGTCATCGACACGGGCCCCGACCCTCGCCCGATCCGCCGCTGCCTCGACCGGCTACACATCACCCAAATCCGGCTCCTGGTACTCACCCACCCGCACGCCGACCACATCGACGGCCTGGCCGGCGCACTCCGCGGCCGCACCGTCGACGCCATCGCGACGGCCCCAGGCGAACTCCGCGCCACCGGCGACCACTGCCCGGACGACAGGCATCCCCACACCCCACCGGCACCTACCACCCGACCACACCACTCCTCCGGGAACTCGGAACAGTCACTCCCAGGCCAGGCGTCCATGCCGGCGACACCCGCGACAGCACCCCATCCCGCGCCCGGGCCTGAGGCTTCAGCATCGCCCTCGGCAGATGTGGCGGACGTGTCCGGGGGACATCCAGCGCACCCCGGCGAGGTGACAGCGTCGTGCTCGGGCGGAACTGCCGAGGGTTCACGCGATCGAACCCGCAGTGAATCAGCTGTCGCGCAGCGGCATTCGGCTGATCATGGCACTGGGTCCGGCGGTGTCGAGCGGGTTGTCGAGATCGCGAAGTTTGCCGGAATCCCGCTGATGGAACTCCATGCGGGGCATGTGCTGACCTTTGGGGCAGTGGAACTGGCGGTGCTCGCACCGAGCCGTGAGGTGCCGTCCTCACTGGAATTGGACGAAGCCAACGATCGGTCCCTCGTGCTGAAGGCACACACCGCAGTGGGTTCGATCCTGTTCACCGGTGACATCGAGGCCGCCGCACAGTCCCGTGCGCTGCGCGACAATGACATCCGCGCCGACATCCTCAAAGTGCCACATCACGGATCCCGCACCACCACACCGGAATTCCTCCGAGCGGTCCGGCCACGCCTGGCGTTGATCAGTGCCGGAACCGACAACACGTTCGGTCATCCACACCCCACGATCACCGCGGGGTTGGACACGCTCGGCGCCACCATCGCCCGGACCGACCGCCACGGGGATGTCATCGTCCTCGGCACCGCCGCCGACCTACGGACGGTGACCTCCCGCCGTCGGACCCGCGGCGGTCACGGTCGGCTCGGAGACCGCGGGCGATCAGCCTGTCGGTGGCCGAACGTAGGATCGCCTCGTGAGCGAACGCCCTGCCGCGGTACATCTGGTTCTCGGTGACGAGGAGCTGCTGGTCGAGCGCGCCGTGGCGCAGGTGACCGGGCAGGTGCGGGCGGGTGCGCCCGATCCGGAGTCGGTGCCGGTCGACCGGCTGCGCGCCGGTGACGCGAGCACTGCCGAGCTGGCGGAGCTGCTGAGCCCGTCGCTGTTCGCCGAGGACCGGGTGATCGTGCTCGAGTCGGCGGCCGAGGCGGGCAAGGACGCGGTCGCGGTGATCACCGACGCCGCGGCCGACCCGCCCGCCGGGGTGGTGCTGATGGTGTTGCACTCGGGCGGTGGCCGGGCCAAGGCGCTGGCGCCCGCGTTGCAGAAGCAGGGTGCGGTGGTGCACGAATGCGCCAAGCTCACCAAGGCCTCCGAGCGGATGGAGTTCGTGCGCGGAGAATTCCGCGCTGCGGGGGTTCGGGTGGCCGCCGACGTGGTGCAGGTGCTGATCGAGTCCGTCGGCTCCGAACTGCGCGAACTCGCCGCCGCCTGTTCACAGTTGGTCGCCGACACCGGCGGCAAGGTCGATGTGAACGCGGTGCGCCGCTACTACTCCGGTCGTGCCGAGGTCACCGGCTTCGACGTCGCCGAACTCGCTGTCGCGGGCGATCGCCCCGCCGCGATGGAAGCCCTGCGCTGGGCCACCGACCGCGGCGTACCGCACGTCCTGCTGGCCGACGCCCTCGCCGACTCCGTGCACACCATCGCCCGCGTCGGCTCCGCCGGCCGCGGCGACCCGTTCAAACTCGCCCAGCAGCTCGGCATGCCCCCCTGGAAAGTCAAGAAGGCCCAAGCCCAGACCCGCGGCTGGAACCCCGCCACCATCGGCACCGCCCTCCAAGTGGTCGCCACCCTCAACGCCGACGTCAAGGGGGGCGCCGCCGACGCCACCTACGCCCTCGAACACGCGCTCTCCCGCATCCTCGACCTCCGCGCCGCAGGCTGAACCCAGGACGTCGGTGCCGCTCCTGATCGCACAGCTGGGGCACCACCATGAAGCGACACGCCGTGCCGCCATGTAATCGGGATCGAATCGCGATGTCTTCCCGCTATCAGAGCTGGCACAGTTGATCATGACATGGACGACCCGACGGTTAGCCGGACCGGGGAGCGCGAGCTAGGTCGACGCGCTCGCAGTTCGGCGGGCTGGTGGGCCAGGGGCGTGGTCAAAGGGATGGCGGCCGGTCTGTCGGCCGTGGTGGTCGCGGTCACCGCGTACGGGTGGTCCACCGCGGGCACCTTCGACGCGGGGTTTCTGCGGTCGCAGGCCATCGAAGACGACGCGCCCCATTCGCTCGGTGGCGATCTCAACATCCTGTTGATCGGGCTGGATACCCGGCGCGATCAGAACGGCAACGAGCTGCCCCGCGAGGTGCTCGACCAGCTGCACGCCGGTGACGGGGACGAGGGCGGGTACAACGCCAATACGCTGATCCTGGTGCATATTCCGGCCGCGCTGAACAAGATCGTCGCGGTGTCCATCCCGCGCGACAACTACGTGCCGGTCAGCGGCATCCCCGGCTACACCCACGCCAAGATCAAGGAGGCGTACGGCTTGAAGAAGGCCGCCGTGCAGGACCAGCTGATCGCGCGCGGCGTCACCGATCAGCGGCGGCTGGAACAGGCGGGACGGGAGGCGGGGCGGGCCGCGATCGTCAGGACCGTGCGTGAGCTGACCGGCGTGCCGATCGACCGGTTCGCCGAGGTCACCCTCGCGGGCTTCTACGATCTGGCCGCCGCGCTCGGCGGGGTGGAGGTGTGCCTGAATCATCCGGTGCGCGACCTCGAGTTCTCCGGCGCCGACTTCCCGGCAGGCCGCCAGCATCTCGATCCGGCACAGGCGCTGGCCTTCGTGCGGCAGCGGCACGGCCTGGAGAACGGCGACCTGGACCGGACGCACCGTCAGCAGGCGTTCCTCACCTCGGTGGCCCGGCAGTTGCGCCGCGCGGGCACCCTCACCGATCCGGGCAAACTGGGGCAGCTGATGGAGGTGGCGCACCGCAATATCGTGCTGTCGGACGGCTGGAACATGACCGAGTTCGTGCGCACCCTCGGCACCGCGGAGAACCCGCAGGTCGAATTCCGCACGCTGCCGGTCCTTCGCTTCGACGTCGTCAACGGCCAGGACGTGAACATCGTGGACCGGCAGGCGATCCGCCGCGAGATCGCCGCCGCGTTCGGGATGTCCGTCCCCGCCGCCACGACGACCCGGCGCACGGCGGCGCGGACGGAACCACCCGCCGCGTGGCCGGGCGAAACATCCACGGGCGCCCGGCAGACCAGCACGACCGCGCCGGTGTCGGGGACTCCCGACGCGGGCAAGCCGGTCCGCGGCGACATCACCTCGGGGCAGATCCCCTGTGTGAACTGAGCCCGATCAGTCGCCGATGACGGCGAGCTGCTCCTCGTCGTCCTCGAGGTCCTCGTAGCGGCCCTCCCACTCGTCGTAGAGCGGGACCTCGTCCTCCCTGGTGACGATCCACGCGGCCGTGAAGCCACCGTCCTCGTCGGGCACCATCACGTTCTCGATCTTGAGACCGATCCCCAGGATCTCCGCAGCGCGGATCACCTCGGCCAGGTCGTCGCCTCGTACCACCGTCTGATTCGCGTACACCGTCAACATGCGCGGAATGGTAGCCGACGACAAAAGCCGCCGTGGTCATCGAGGCCACGGCGGCTGCGTCTTGCGAAGTGTTGCTGAGCGGGTACCAGGCCCGCTCCGATCAGATCTTGTTCAGAGCCAGCGCGAGCGCGGACTTCTTGTTGGCCGCCTGGTTGGCGTGGATGACGCCCTTGGAAGCGGCCTTGTCGAGCTTGCGGCTCGCGAACTGCAGCTGCTCGGCAGCCTTTTCCTTGTCACCGCTGGCGGCAGCTTCACGGAAGTTGCGGATCGCGGTGCGCAGCGCGGACTTGACCGACTGGTTGCGCTTGCGCGCCGCCTCGTTGGTACGGATCCGCTTCATCTGGGACTTGATGTTGGCCACGCCTGTATCCTCTGGTTTCCTGTCGCTGGGTGGTATGCCTTGAAAGCTCGTCGGGCGCGCGCCCACGATGCAGCAGATGGTGCTGAACTACGGGTAACACCGCGCCGAAGATCGAGGTTACCAGCTCGGCACCGCCGGGCGAAATCGGGCATCGACCGCGCGGTCGTGCGCCCTAGGCGGATTTCACCCGTTTCAGGTGATGCAAGAAATTTACCTGTGTCTCACACGGCCTCGCTCCCGGGTGATGCACAGTTTTTCTCATGACCTCCACCACAGCGCCGAGTTCGGCTCGATCCGCATCACCGGCGTTGGTGCGAACGAACGGTCACCCGGCACACACCGGTTTGTTCGAGGGGTACGGGCCGGGCCGCTTCGCCGACGCCTTCGACGAGATGTTCGACGCAGCGGGCCGCGTGCGGGCTCCCTACAAGGGCATCCACGCCGCGATGGCGGCCAACGACGTCAGCGATCTGGCCAAACGCTCCGACGCGCTGGACCGGGCGTTCATCGATCAGGGCATCACCTTCTCGCTGTCCGGGCAGGAGCGGCCGTTCCCGCTCGACCTGGTGCCGCGGGTGATCGCGGCCGCGGAGTGGGCCAAGCTCGAGCGCGGCATCAAGCAGCGGGTGACCGCGCTGGAGTTGTTCCTCGCCGACGTCTACGGCGAGCAGAACATCCTGCGCGATCAGGTGATCCCCAAGCGGCTGGTCACCTCGTGCGAGCACTTCCATCGCGAGGCCGCGGGCCTGGTCCCGCCGAACGGGGTCCGCATCCACGTCTCCGGCATCGACCTGGTGCGCGACGAGCGCGGCGACTTCCGCGTGCTGGAGGACAACCTGCGCTCGCCGTCGGGGGTGTCCTATGTGATGGAGAACCGGCGCACGATGGCCAGGGTCTTCCCTGATCTGTTCTCCTCGCACCGGGTGCGGGCGGTCGGCGACTATCCCGCCCATCTACTCCGGGCGCTGCGGGCTTCCGCGGCGCCGAACGAGGCCGACCCGACCGTCGTCGTGCTCACCCCCGGCGTGCACAACTCCGCCTACTTCGAGCATTCGCTGCTGGCCAGGCAGATGGGCGTGGAACTGGTCGAGGGCCGCGACCTGTTCTGCCGCGACAACGTCGTCTACATGCGGACGACGGCGGGTGAGCGGCAGGTCGACGTGATCTACCGGCGCATCGACGACACCTTCCTCGACCCCATGCACTTCCGGCCGGACTCGGTGCTCGGTATCGCCGGCGTCCTCAATGCCGCCCGCGCGGGCAATGTGGTGATCTCCAGCGCGGTCGGCAACGGCGTCGGCGACGACAAACTCGTCTACACCTACGTGCCGACGATCATCGAGTACTACCTCGGCGAGAAGCCGATCCTGCCCAATGTCGACACCCTCCGCTGCTGGCTCGACGACGAACGCGAGGAAGTGCTCGACCGGGTCGGCGAGCTGGTGGTCAAGCCGGTCGAGGGGTCGGGTGGCTACGGCATCGTCATCGGGCCCGACGCGACGCCGCGCGAGCTGGACACGATCAGGCGCAAGATCAAGGCCGACCCGCGCGGCTGGATCGCCCAGCCGGTGGTGCAGCTGTCCACGGTGCCGACCAAGATCGGCAACGACCTGGCGCCCCGGCACGTGGACCTGCGCCCGTTCGCGGTCAACGACGGCGAGGACATCTGGGTGCTGCCCGGCGGGCTCACCCGGGTCGCGCTGCCCGCGGGCTCGCTGGTGGTGAACTCCAGCCAGGGCGGCGGCAGCAAGGACACCTGGGTGCTGGCGGGTCGCTCCGGCCCGGTCGACCGGGAACTGGCGGGCCCGGAACTGGTGAGTGATCCGCCGCAGGCCGATTCGTTCGAGATCGGCCGCGAGCTCAGCGCGCCGCAGGCCAATCAGCAACAGCAGCAACAACAACAGACGCAGCGGCTGATCGGGGAATAACACACATGCTTGCTCGTAACGCCGAATCCCTCTTCTGGATCGGCCGATACGTCGAGCGCGCCGACGACACCGCGCGCATCCTCGACGTCGCCGTGCACCAGCTGCTCGAAGACGCCACCGTCGACGCCGACCGCACCTCTCGCGTGCTGCTGAAGGTGCTCGGCATCGAACCGCCCGACGGCCTGCGCCTAGATGTGTGGTCGGTGACCGACCTCGTCGCGTTCAGCCACGACCACGGCGTCTCGATCAGCGACTCGATCGGCAAGGCCCGCGAAAACGCCCGTGGCGCACGCGAAGTCACCTCCAGTGAGATGTGGGAATGCCTCAACGCCACCTACAACGGGCTGGCGGCGGCGGAGAAGGCGGCGCGCGGCCTCGGCCCGCACGAGTTCTTCTCCTACATCAAGGACCGGGCCGCGATGTTCACCGGACTGACCGACTCGACGCTCTCGCGCGACGACGGCTACCGGTTCTTGCTGCTCGGCCGGTCCATCGAACGGGTGGACATGATGGTGCGCCTGCTGCTCTCGCGCGCAGGCGACCGCACCTCCTCGCCCGCCTGGGTGACGGTGCTGCGCTCGGCGGGCGCCCACGACACCTATCTGCGCACCCACCGCGGTGCACTCGACGCGGCGAGGGTCGCCGAATTCATCCTGATCGACCGGCTTTTCCCGCGCTCGGTGTTCCACACGCTGCGCGTCGCCGAGGCCTGCCTGACCGAGCTCGACCAGCGACCGGGCAGTCGCGTCGGCGCGCGGCACGAGGCACAGCGCGTGCTGGGCCGGGCCCGCAGCGAACTCGAATTCCTGCCGCCCGGTGTGCTGCTGGAGGACCTGCAGAACCGGCTGCTCGCGCTGCAGAAATCGTGCCGCGAGGTGAGCGAGGCCGTGTCCCGCCAGTACTTCCATGCCGCACCGTGGGTGGCGTGGACCGATGTGCGCAGCAGCTCCGACGGGCGTGTGCAGGTGGAGGGGGAGCTGTGAGCTGGCGGATCAGGGTGGTGCACACCACCGGTTATGTCTACGCCGCGCCGGTGACGCGGTCGTTCAACGAGGCCAGGCTGACCCCGCGCGCGGACAGCAGGCAGAACGTGATCCTCAATCGCGTCGAAACCGTGCCCGCCACCAGGTCGTATCGCTACACCGACTACTGGGGCACCGCGGTCACCGCGTTCGATCTGCACGCGCCGCACACCGAACTGGAGGTGACCGGGTCGTCGGTGGTGGAGACCGAGCCGTTCGCCGAGCCGGCCGAGGAACTGACCTGGGACGAACTGCGCGGCGGACGGATGGTCGATCGCTTCGACGAAATGCTCGGTCCCACCGCCTATGTGCCGCGTGACCGCAAGCTCGCGACCGTCGCCCGCCAGCTCGCCCGCGGGGAGGAGCCCGCCAAGGCGGTGGTGCGCGCCGCCGAGTGGGTGCACAAGGAGATGGACTACATCGCGGGCACGACCTCGGTGCACACCTCGGCGGTGGAGGCCTTCGCCGAGCGGCGTGGCGTCTGCCAGGACTACGCGCATCTGACGCTGGTGTTGTTGCGCAGCATGGGAATTCCCAGCCGGTACGTCTCCGGCTATCTGCATCCGAAGCCGGGCGCTGGGATCGGCGAGACGGTGGCGGGGCAGTCGCATGCCTGGGTGGAGGCCTGGACCGGGCAGTGGTGGGGCTATGACCCGACCAACAATCTGGCCGTCAACGAGCAGCACGTCTCGGTCGGGGTCGGCCGCGATTACGCGGATGTGCCACCGCTGAAAGGGGTTTTCTCCGGCGGTGGCTCGACCGACCTGGAGGTCGTTGTGGAGGTCACCCGCCTGGCGTAATGTCCAGTTCGCTCGTGCGGACCCCGCTCGCCGCGGGGATGATTCCTCCCGGAGAGGTGGTGGCCGATGCCCACTGCACAGGAACTCGTCGAACCCGAGGTCGTATCCGAGCCGAAGAAGTGGGCCGCCGAAGGACTCGGCACCTTCATCCTGGTGATCTGTGGCGTCGGCACGCTGGTGCTGGCAGGCGACCGGGTCGGTTCGCTCGGCGTCGCCTTCGCGTTCGGCCTCGCGCTGCTGTTCCTCGTCTACGCGATCGGGCCGATCTCGGGATGCCACGTCAACCCGGCGGTCACGCTCGGACAGCTGCTGCTCGGCCGGATCTCGGCCGTCGGCGCCGCCGGGTATGTGATCGCCCAGTTGATCGGCGGCTTCCTGGCCGGGCTCGTGCTGTTCGCCCTGGCCAAGAATTTGCCCGCCTACGACCGCTCGGTCGACGGGCTCGGCGCCAACGGCTGGGGCGCGCACAGCCCCTCGGCGGTGCGCGGTCCGCTCGGTGAGGTCGTCGTCCAGAACGGTTACGGCCTCGCGGCGACGATCATCATCGAGGTGATGCTGACCGCGCTGCTGGTGTTCGTGGTGCTGGCCTCCACCGACCAGATCTCCGATGTCCCGCTGGCCGGGCTGTCGATCGGTGTCACCCTCACGGTGATCTACCTGGTCTCGCTGCCGATCGACAACACCTCGGTGAACCCGGTGCGCAGTCTGGCGGTGGCGCCCTACCAGGACGGGGCGATGGGGCAGGTGTGGGTGTTCGTCGTGTTCCCGCTGGCAGGCGGCGCGCTGGGGGCGCTGATCTACGGGTTGATCTTCGGACGGTCCAGGGACGTGCTGAGCTAGCGGTCACCGAACGACGAAACCCCGATCCGGCACGGGCTGGACCGGGGCTTCCTGTTGTGTTCAGCTCCAGCTGTATTCGGCGACGAGCCGGTGGGCGACCAGGTCGAAGGTCTTGCGCTCGACGATGGCGCCTTCGCGCCGGATGCCGTCCTCCGGCACGTCGAGCACCCGGTCCAGCCGCACCCAGCTGGGGCGTCCGTCGTGGTCCCACGGGCCGGAGCCGATCCCGACCCAGTTGCGGTCGTGCGCGCGTTCGGCTTTGGACGACAGCATCAGTCCGAGCAGGGTCTTGCGATCGCGCCCGACGACCAGCACCGGCCGGTCCTTGCCGTTGGACGGGTCCTCCTCGTAGGGCACCCAGGTCCACACGATCTCGCCCGGATCGGCACGGCCGTCGAGCTGCGGGCAGTAGACGATCTGCCGGGCCCGGTGGGCGGTGGGGACCGGCGTCGACGCGGTCGGGCGGACCGCGACGGCGGGTTCCGGCTTGGCCGCCAGTGCCGCCACCAGCTTCTCTAGCAGCCGCGGCCCCTGCTTGCGCACGATCTTCGGTCCCTGCTCCTTGGCGATGACGCCGAGTTGCTTGCCGAGAGTGTTCCAACTGCTGGCCATCCCTGAAATATAACGGTGACTCGCGCTTCGGTGCACCGGTGACAGGGGGGCGATTCGGCCCATGGGACGATAGACGCAGTTCGCCGATACCCCTCGAGGAGTGGAGTGGCTTCCAGTTTTGCCGATACGACGTTCACCGATCCGTCCCGGATCCGGAACTTCTGCATCATCGCGCACATCGACCACGGCAAGTCGACCCTGGCCGATCGGATGCTGCAGCTCACCGGTGTGGTCGAGGAGCGGGCGATGCGCGCCCAGTACCTGGACCGGATGGACATCGAGCGCGAGCGCGGCATCACGATCAAGGCGCAGAACGTGCGCTTGCCGTGGAATGTCGACGGCGAGGACTATGTCCTGCACATGATCGACACCCCGGGCCACGTCGACTTCACCTACGAGGTGTCGCGCGCGCTCGAGGCCTGTGAGGGCGCGATCCTGCTGGTCGACGCCGCCCAGGGCATCGAGGCGCAGACGCTGGCGAACCTGTACCTGGCGCTGGAGAAGGATCTGACGATCATCCCGGTGCTCAACAAGATCGACCTGCCCGCCGCCGACCCGGACCGCTACGCCGCCGAGATCGCCCACATCGTCGGCTGCGAGCCCGACGACGTGCTGCGGGTGTCGGGCAAGACCGGCGTCGGTGTGGCCGAGCTGCTGAACAAGGTGATCGCCGAGGTGCCGCCGCCGGTCGGTGACGCCGACGCCCCGGCACGCGCCCTGATCTTCGACTCGGTCTACGACACCTACCGCGGCGTGGTCACCTACGTGCGTGTGGTCGACGGCAAGCTGACCCCGCGCCAGAAGATCAAGATGATGTCCACCGGCGCGCAGCACGAGCTGCTCGAGATCGGCATCGTCTCGCCCGAGCCCAAGCCCACCCAGGGCCTCGGTGTCGGCGAGGTGGGGTACCTGATCACCGGTGTGAAGGACGTACGTCAGTCCAAGGTCGGTGACACCGTCACCACGGCCCGCGACGGCGCCACCTCGGCACTGGCCGGCTACCAGGAACCGCGCCCGATGGTCTACTCGGGCCTGTACCCGGTCGACGGCTCCGACTACCCGGATCTGCGCGATGCGCTGGACAAGCTGCAGCTCAACGACGCGGCGCTGACCTACGTGCCGGAGACCTCGGTGGCGCTCGGCTTCGGTTTCCGCTGCGGCTTCCTCGGTCTGCTGCACATGGAGATCACCCGCGAGCGCCTGCAGCGCGAGTTCGGGCTCGACCTGATCTCCACCGCGCCCAACGTGATCTACCGGGTCGTGATGGAAGACGGCGCCGAGCACATCGTCACCAACCCGTCGTTCTGGCCCGAGGGCAAGGTGCGCCAGACCTTCGAACCGGTGACCAAGTGCACCGTGATCGCGCCGAGCGAGTTCGTCGGCACCATCATGGAGCTGTGCCAGAGCCGCCGCGGCGAGCTGCTCGGCATGGACTACCTGTCGGAGACGCGCGTGGAAATGCGCTACACGCTGCCGATGGCCGAGATCATCTTCGACTTCTTCGACTCGCTCAAGTCGCGTACGCGCGGTTACGCCTCGCTCGATTACGAGGAGGCGGGCGAGCAGTCGGCCGCGCTGGTGAAGGTCGACATCCTGCTCCAGGGCGAGGCTGTCGACGCGTTCAGCGCCATCGTGCACAAGGACGCCGCGCAGGCCTACGGCAACAAGATGACCACCAAGCTGCGCGAACTCATCCCGCGTCAGCAGTTCGAGGTGCCCATCCAGGCCGCGATCGGCTCGAAGATCATCGCGCGCGAGAACATCAGGGCGATCCGCAAGGACGTGCTCGCCAAGTGCTACGGCGGTGACATCAGCCGTAAGCGCAAGCTGCTCGAGAAGCAGAAGGAAGGCAAGAAGCGCATGAAGACCATCGGCCGGGTCGACGTGCCGCAGGAGGCCTTCGTGGCCGCGCTGTCCTCGGACGCGGCGTCGGACAAGCCCAAGGGCAAGTAGCACTCACCCCGGCTCGGCGGTGACGCGCACCAGCAGGCGCGTCCCGCCGAGCGGGCTTTCGGTGAGTTCGGCGGTGCCACCGTGCAATTCGGCCTGCTGACGGACCAGGGCCAGACCCAGACCCGAACCGGGGGAGCCCGGTCGTTTGGCGAAACGATCGAAGGCGGTAGGGGACAGGTGTTCCGGTATGCCCGCGCCGTTGTCGTCGATGGTGATCTCGATCCCGTCGGCGCCGGTGCTCGCCGCCACCGCGATCTCGGTGGCATTGCCGTGCGCGACCGCGTTGGCGACAGCGTTGGTGACGATCAGCATGATGCCGCCGGGCAGGCCGGTCATCGGGACCGGGTCGCAGGCGCTCAGCGTGATATCGACGCCGGGTTGCGCGCGCCGGGCGTTCTGGACGGCGCGGTCGAGGGTTTCGCACAGCTCGAACGGTTCGAACGCGTCCGTGTCGGTCAGCTCGCCGACGGCGAGACGCTCGAGATCGGTGAGCGTGCGCTCGATCTGGCGTTCGGCGGCCAGCACGTCGGCGAGGACGGCGCCGCGCTGGTCGGCGGGGAGATCATCACCGGCGAGGACCTGCAGGTCGGTGCGCATCGCCGTGAGCGGGGTGCGCAGTTCGTGCGCGCAGACCGCGGCGAAATCGCGGGCGCCTGCCAGTGCCTGTCTGGTCTCGCCGTGCGCGGTCTCTAGCCGCGCCAGCATCCGGGTGATCGCGTCGGAGAGTTCCTCGGCTTCCCTGGCGCCGCGGCCGGACAGTGGCGGGAGTTCGTCGAGGGTGTCGATCTCGTGGGTTGCGGTGGCCAGCCTGCGCAACGGTCGCGCGGCGAAACCGGCCAGCACCCAACCCAATCCGGCGGCCACCAGCACACCGGCGACGCCGATGCCGAGGCCGATCAGCTGGCTGCGGGTGATCGCGGCGCCGACCAGGTCGCGATCGGGATTCAGCCGGACCAGCAGGCCGGGCGCGCCCTGGACCCGAGCCAGCGCGGGGTCGGTCGGCACGGCCATCGGCGGCCCTGGCAGCGCGGTGGCATCGGGGAACGGGCGTATATCCGTCGGCACCGGAATCGGCAGGGCGGGAACACCGTCGAGGCGTTCGGCCACCTGGACGTGCATCGTCGACACCGTCTGATCGAGCTGCCGGGTGCCCGCCACCTTCAGCAGCGCCGCGTAGGTGAGGCCGAGGGTGATCGCGACCAGCGCGGCCACCACCGCCGACACCACGGCCACCCGCATCCGCAGCGACCACGACCCGGTGCTCACGGGCGCTCGCGCAGGACGAATCCGACGCCGCGCACCGTGTGCACGACCCGCGCGACGCCGTCGGTCTCGAGCTTGCGCCGCAGATAGGAGACGAACACGTCGACGACGTTCGTGTCGGTGGCGAAGTCGTAACCCCAGACGGCGGACAGGATCTGCTCGCGCCCGAGCACGATGCCCACATTGTCGGCGAGCATCGCCAGCAGCTCGAACTCGCGTTTGGTGAGCTCGACCTGTCGCCCACCGGCGTGCACCCGATGGCCTGCCAGATCGATGTCCACCTCGCCCACCCGCACCGTCTTGCCCTGCGGCACAGCGGTTGCGGCACTGCGGCGCAGCAGCGCGCGCAGCCGGGCGACCAGCTCGCCCAGGTCGAACGGTTTGGTGAGGTAGTCGTCGGCGCCGCGCTCGAGCGCCGCGATCCGATCGCTCACCGCGCTCCGGGCGCTGAGCACGCAGATGGGGATGTCGTTGCCCATCGCCCGCAGGGCGGTGACCACGCCGACGCCGTCGAGCTCGGGCATGTTCACGTCGAGGACCATGGCGTCGGGCGCGGCGGAGCGCACCAGGGCGAGCGCGCGGGCGCCGTCACCGGCGGTGACGACGTCGAAGCCCGAGAGTTCGAGGCCGCGCCGCAGCGACGCCAGCACCCTGACCTCGTCGTCGACGACCAAGATCTGCTGTCCGGTCATCCGCCCACCCTAGTGCGATCCATCGTTTCTCCTGGTCAGCGCACGTGCGGCGGACGAATCACCACGACGCCACCCGGCGCGTCGCCGTGCTCGGCGCGCTCGCAGTCGCCCGGCAGCTCGACGCTCGGTTCACCCGGCCGCGCGGGCAGTGCGGGCAGCGGTGTGGCGGGCTCGCCCTCGAAGTGCTCGAGGTGGATGCGCGGTCCCGGTGCCACCCCGTTCGGCAGCAGCGGCAGCGCGGGCACGCCGGGTGCGCCGGGCGCGGAGCAGATGATCAGCGTCCGCTCGGGCCCGATCTCCCTGGTCACGGCGGGATCGGCGGTCGCGGCGCCTGCGACGCCGGCGATGGTCCCGGTCAGCAGCGCGAAGCCGCCGACGAGGGCGACGGCGCGGGCGCGGCGGCGTTGGGTGATGACGGTCATGGTCTTCGACTCCTCCGGTGGGGATTTCGGCCGGTCGGCTCGACCGGCGAAACCGACGCTAAGCAGCCGATCTTCACGCTCCGTTGAGCAATCGTTAGAGTTCTCTTGGGATCGCGACCCCCCGATTCCACCGGGTCGCCGAAATACGTTGCTCGCCATAAGGTGGTACCAACCGTTCTGGTCGAAATGACAGTTCGGTGTTCCGGAAATAGTGTTGGATGATCTTCACTTCGCCTCGACCGTGGTGGGGGGCCGACAGTGATGCGAGTGTTGGAGCATTGATGACGCGTGATCTGGGTTTCGATGACGGTGCCGCGCGCGCAGAAGGGACCGATACCGCCTACCGCGTCGCCAACGGTGTCGCCCGCGTAGCCCGGGCGGGCGCCTACGTCACCGGTGGCGCCTTGGTCGCCGCGAACGGCACCGACACCAGCAACGCCGACAGCAACGCCGACAGCCGCTACGCGGGCTGGTCATCGAAGGTTTCTTCCGATCCGAGCCCGGACGCGCCGAGCCCGGTCGTGACGTTCCCCGATCTCGCGGATCTGCCCGCGCCCGTGGCGCCGCACGCACCGTTCGCCGCGCACCCGCCTGCCGCGCCTGCCGCGCCTGACGTCTCGATGGTCGCCCGATCCACCGAATCCGAGTGGCGCCCAGAGATTCCCGGCTCCGACGGCGACACCGACATCCGCATCCCCGGCGTCGGCGACCACTCGTCCGGCTTCGGACTCCCCGGCTACGCACCCGTCCAGTCCGGCTTCGGCGACGACGAGGACAACCAGCTCGGCCTGCCGAACTCGCCTGGCTTCGGCCTGCCCGGCCATGGCATCGGCATCCCCGGCTTCGACGGCCTGCCCGGCAACGGTGTCGGTATCCCCGGCTTCGACGGCATCGGCCTGCCCGGCGGACCCGGCGCTCTGCCCGGCGCCGGCGGTGCGGCCGGTTCGCCGCCCGCCGACGGGCCGTTCGACGGCATCGGCGACATGTTCGACGGCATCGGTGCCATGGTGAACACCGAATGGCAGGTCGACGCGCACGTCGGCCTCGACGGAGTGTGGTTCACCTCGCAGATGAAGGTCACCGGCCAGGTCGGCCAGGTCGGCGATCAGCTCGACGACTACGGCAAGTGGCTCGGCGACGGCCTGAAGGTTCCCGGCGACACCACCGGCGGCGCGACGGGTGGCGGCATGACCTCGCCCACCGGCCCCAGCCTGCCCGGTTCCTCGTCCTCCGGTGTCGGCCTGCCCGGCACGACCACCGCGCCGTCAGGCGTGGCACCCGCGCCTGCCCCGGCGCCCGCGCTGGCCCAGACCCCCGTGACCGCGCCTGCCCCGGCACCCGCGCCGATCGCACCCGCCCCGGCTCCGGTCGCGCCCGTCGCGCCCGCGCCGGTCGCCACCAGCCCGGTGGTCAGCACACCGCTGCAGACGACCATCCAGCCCGATGCCGCGTCCACGCCGATCGCCAACGTCTTCGGCGGTGCAGGCGCCGCCTCGCCGCTGACCGCGCCCGCCGCCTCGGTGCCCGCGCTGTTCGCGCCGACCAAACCCGTTGTGGTGCCGGATGTCACCGGTGGCAGCTCCCCGTCGACGGTTCCGGTGACGGTGCCGTCCAAGCAGCCGACGGTCGATCTCGACACCCCGACGACGGTGAAGCTGCCCGATCTGCCCAAGCCGACAACGGCTCCCACCATGCCGGAGATCACCAAGCAGCCCCAGGTCACCGTGCCGCCGACCGCGGGGAACAGCGGCACCAAGCCGACCGTCCCGGACGACGGCATCGACACCACCAAGCCGGGCACGACCGGCGGTGTCACGGCGCCCTCGACCAACCCGAGCACGCCGACCGTCGACGTGCCCGACCCCACCGGCTCGCAGCCGACGGCGACGGTGCCCACCCAGCAGCCGACCGCGCCGACCCAGCAGCCGACGATGCCGACCAAGCAGCCGACCGTCGACATCGATCCGCCGACCGTGGTCACCCCGCCGCCGGTGGTGACCGTGCAGCCGACCGTGGCTCCGGTGAAACCGCCGGTCATCGACACGAAGCCGATCGCCGCCGACTTCGATCACCAGCCCGACAGCTACCATGGCGTGTCGGCCGGACTGTTCGATTCCGGGGTTGGCGGCGCTGATCTTTCGGGTGCCGTGTTTCCCGCCGAACACCATGGGTATGACTTCGTCATCTGACGACCAGGTCGTCTGACCAAATGACGTGGTCCCAGTCTCGGCCGGGCACCTGAAACGAGAGTGAGGAACAGGTTGTCTGCCGCTGCCGGACTGCAGGCTGCGACGGTGAAGCATCCGGATGTGATGGCTCCGGTCGTGTCCCTTGTCGACGAATTGCGGGAACTGGTCCGCAGCGGCGGCCGGGACGACCTCGACGCGCGGCTCGGGATGGTGCGAGCCAGGCTCAGCGACACCAGGGTTCGCCTTGTCGTCGTCGGTGAACCGCAGGCCGGGATGAGCACGCTGGTCAACAGCATGGTCGGCACCCCGGTCAGCGCCACCGACGGCAAGCCGAGCGTCCCGGTGATCGTCGAGTACGGGCCCGCGCCGGCCGCGACGCTGGTGAAGTCGGCCCAGCGCGGCCGCGTCGAGCGGGTGCCCGTCGACCCGCTGAACCCCGGCCCCGCGCTGACCGCCCTCGGCGTCCTGCGCGCGGAGTTCGCCGAGCCGAGCCCGCTGCTGGCCGACGGCCTCGTGGTGATGGACGCCCCCGGCGCCGCCACCCACGAGAGCGCGGCCTGGTCGATGATCGCCGCCGCCGACGTGGTGCTCTACGCCGCCGACGCCGCCGCCGAACTGACCGAGGCGCAGCTGGACTACCTGCGCCGGGTCGAGCAGGTGTGCCCGTCGGTGGTGTGTGTGCTCACCAAGATCGACCGCAACCCGCACTGGTCGCTGACCCAGCGGCGCAACCGCGCGCTGCTCGACGGCGCCGGACTGAATTTCGCGGTCGCCCCGGTCTCGGCGCTGCTGCACCGGCAGGCCGAGGAGACCGGCGACCAGCAGCGCGACATCGAGTCCGGGATACCCCAGCTCATCGATCACCTGCACGACTATGTTGTCGCCCAGGCCGATTCGGTCGCCGTGGCCGCCGCGGTGCGCGATATTGCCCTGGTCACCGATCAGCTCGGCGTCACCCTGCGGGCCGAGGCCGAGACCCTGCGCGATCCGCGCAGGCGTGCCGAGATCACCCAGCGACTCGCGGCCGCCCGCGCCGAGGCCGATCAGCTGCGTCAGCGCACCGCCACCTGGCAGGTCACCCTCGTCGACGGCAGCTCCGAGCTGAGCGCCGACATCGAACACGATCTGCGGCATCGACTACGCACCCTGGTCCGGGAGGCCGAGGCCGAGATCGCCCGCACCGATCCGGCGCGCAAGTGGTCCGATTTCGCCACCGAGCTCGACGCGCGGATCTGCGAGGCCGTCGAGGAGAACTTCGTGATGGCGCACTACCGCGCCGTCGAACTCGCCGAGCAGGTGGCCACGAAGTTCCCGCCCGACAACCGCACCCCGCCGCTGCCCGAGCTGCGCCTGACCAACCCCGGCGACGTGCTCGATCCGGTGCAGCCGCTGGAGACCCTCGAAAGCGCGAAATCCAGTGTCGGACAGCAGGCGCTCTCGGCGCTGCGCGGTTCCTACGGCGGCATCCTGATGGTCGGTCTGGCCACGAGCCTGCTCGGAATGTCGCTGGTCAACTGGTATTCCGCGGGCGCGGGCGTGCTGCTGGGTGTGAACGCGCTGTGGGACGACCGCCGCAACCGCAAGCAGCGCAGGCAGTCCGAGGCCAAGGTGGCCGTGGCCCGGCTGGCCGACGACGTGATCTTCCAGGTGGGCAAGGAATCCCGCAACCGCCTGCGCACCCTGCAGCGGGTGCTGCGTGACCACTACACCGAGATCGCCGCCGAGGTGGGCCGCACCGCCGAGGAGGCGTTGCGCGCCGCCGAGGAGACCGGCCTGCGCTACGGCGACCACCGTGAACTGCGCATCACCGAGATCGACGCGGGCCTGCGCACGCTGGCCGGGCTACGGGAACGCGCCGAACGTCTCACCTACTGACGCTCAGGCAGGCCGGTTCGACGGCGTGTGCGCAGGCTGGAACTGACCGGCCTGGCGGGAGTCCTCCGCCCTGATCACGTGGGTCACCGCGTTGATCAGCGCCAGATGGGTGAACGCCTGCGGGAAGTTGCCCAGGTGCCTGCCGGTGTGCGGGTCGATCTCCTCGGCGTAGAGGCGCAGCGGGCTGGCCAGGCCGAGCAGCCGCTCGCACAGCTGGGTGGCGCGTTCGAGTTCGCCGATCTCCACCAGCGCCGACACCAGCCAGAACGAGCAGATGGTGAAGGTGCCCTCCTCACCGGTGAGCCCGTCGTCGGTGGTGTCGGTGTCGTAGCGCAGTACCAGGCCGTGCACGGTGAGCCGGTCGGCGATGGCGAGCACGGTCGCCTTCACGCGGTAGTCGTCCGGGGGCAGGAACCGGGTCAGCACCACCAGCAGCAGCGACGCGTCGAGGGTGCGGCTGCCGTAGGTCTGGGTGAACACGCCGTCCTCGTCGACGCCGTTGGCGAGGACGTCCTCGCGGATCTCCTCGGCGATGTCGAACCACTCGTAGGCCCGTTCGAACTGGCCGTGCAGCTGGGCCAGCCGGGCGCCGCGGTCGAGGGCGACCCAGCACATCACCTTCGAGGAGGTGAACTGCTGTGGCTCGCCGCGCACCTCCCAGATGCCGCGATCGGGTTCGCGCCAGCGCGAGATCGCGGCGTTCACGGTCCGTTCCAGCATCGGCCAGAGTGATTCCGGCACTTGCTGCAGGGATTTCACGTGCAGGTACACGGCATCGAGCATGGTGCCCCAGATGTCGTGCTGGTCCTGGTTGTAGGCGGCATTGCCGATACGCACCGGTCGCGAGTTGTCGTAGCCGGACAGGTTGGGCAGGATCTCCTCGGTGATCCGGCGTTCGCCGCCGATGCCGTAGAGCACCTGCAGGGGCAGCGCGTCACCGTTGTCGCCGGTGGTCGCGTCGTTGAGGAAGTTGAAGAAGTCGTTGGCCTCGCGGTCGAGGCCGAGGGTGTACAGACCCCACAGCGCGAAACTGGAGTCGCGCACCCAGGTGTAGCGGTAGTCCCAGTTGCGCTCTCCGCCGGGGGTTTCCGGCAGCGAGGTGGTGGCGGCGGCCAGCAGCGCGCCGGTCGGCGCGTAAGTGAGGCCCTTCAGTGTCAGCGCGCTGCGCTGCAGGTAGCTGCGCCACGGATGGTCGGGGAAGTCACCGAGAGTGATCCAGCGGCGCCAGCATTCGGCGGTCGTCCACATCTTCTTCGCCGCCTCGTCGAAGGAGGCGGGAGCGGGCAGATCCGACCAGGACAGGGCGACGAACACCGAATCGCCCTCGCTCATCCGCGTGCGCGCCCGCGCCTCCCGGCCCTCCAGGCCGATGCGCAGGTCGGTGGTGAGCACCAGGGACGCCCCAGTCTCGGGATTGTTCACCGCCACCGCCGTCACCTCCTCGTAGACGTTGCCGGTGTACGCCCAGCGCGCGCCGCCGCGGTGATAGTCGAACGAGGGCTGGCAGCTCATCTCCAATTCGACTGTGCCGCTGACACATTTCACCGTCCGCAGCAGGATGTGCTCGGCGTCCCAGTCCATCGGGGTGCGGCGGTGGGTCTTGGAACGGGCCATATTGTTGTGCCACGGGCCGAGGACCAGCGCGTCGCGCACGATCAGCCAGCCGGTCTCGGTCTGCCAGGTCGTCTCGAGGATCATCCCGCCCGGCAGGTACCGCCGCGCGGCGGGCACGTGCTTGCCGTAGGGCCCGATCCGGAAATGCCCGGCGCTGCGGTCGAGGATGGCGCCGAACACGCTGGGGGAGTCGGGCCGGGGGACACACATCCACTCCACCGAGCCGCTGCTGGCGATCAGGCAGTTCGTCTCGCAATCGGAGAGAAAGGCGTAATCGTCGATCGGCGGGAAGGCGCCGCGACGGCCGCTGGAGGAGACCGGACTCAGAATCGGCAGGCTGTCGGCGCTGGAAGACTCCATACCCCATCATCAGCGCGCTGCCCGCTCTCGTCCACCGTTGCCGCGTCGACGGTGCAGTTCCGCCGGTCACAGCCACGCCGATTCGCCCGTTCACCGTCACCGACTAGTGTGGTCGGGGTGCAACGCATCGCAGGTTGGTGGGACGGCTTCGAACTCTGGGTAGCCGGGCTGCCCTTCATCCCCCAGTTCCTCGTCGTGCTGGTCGGCATGGTCCCGATCAGCTTCGCCATCGCCTTCCTGCTCGACCGCGCCCTGCGGGCGGCCTTCCGCCTGCTCGGCCGCGGGGATCGCATCGAGCCGTCGATCCCGGCCGCCGTGCCGGTGACGGCGGCAGCGCCGGTACCCGTCGCCGCCGCGCGCCCGACCGTCGGCAGCGGTGCCCGCTGATGCCACGTTCCCGCGTTCAGCTCGCCCTGGTTGCCCTTCTCGTTCTCGTCGTCATCGCCTGGTTCTTCACCCGGTGACGCACCGGCGCGAGCAGTCGCCCGCGCCGGCGCTTCCGGTCTAGTTCTTGCGCCAGTCGTCGAAGCGTTTGCCCAGGTCGGCGACCGTTCGCCCGACTTCATGGCCGACGGTGTTCACCGCCGAACCCACGTCCTTGCCCAGGTCACGCACGGTGCGCACGAACAGGTCCTCGGACTGGTCGAAGGACTCGCGGTAGCTGCGCGCCGCCTCCTTGACCTCGTCGCTGATCCGCGCGTTCTTGTCGTGCTCGCGGCGCGGGTAGCTGCCGCCGAGAACCCGCTCGTACTCGCCGGACTGGATCCAGCGGCGCAGTTCGGCGGCGCGCAGCACCGAGAACGGATGCGACTGCAGTTCCAGGTTGAGCAGCTTGAGGACGCCGTCTCGCAGGTCACCCGAGCGCAGGTAGTCGTCGGCCTGGTCGAGGAACGCGCCGTGGTTCATCTCGTGCAGCCAGGCGCCGCCGGCGGTCTTCATGTGCACCCGCACCGAGGCTTCCACGTCCTGGCAGCACAGCAGCCCGGCCCGGTCGCCGGACAACTCCGACTTGCGGCTCCACTCCATCAGCGCCGCCACGATCGCCCGCAGCGCCCAGCCGCCGACCGGCAGCCAGCCGACCGAGGCCGACAGCCGCATCAGGTGCATGAGCATCGTGCGGTACACCGCGTGCCCGGACAGCGCGTGCCCGAGCTCGTGGCCGATGACGAACCGCAGTTCCTCGGTGTCCATCAGTTCGAGCAGGCCGGTGGTGAGCACGATGAACGGCCGGTCCATGCCGATGGTGAAGGCGTTGACCGACGGGTCCTGCAGGACATACATCTCCGGTGTGATCTGCGCGTCGAGCACTCCGACACAGTCCGCGCGCAGCTCGTGCAGCGTGCGGAACTGGCGGTCGTCGACCCGCACGGCGGTCGCGAGGTACATCAGCCGGTGCTGACGTTCCCGCAGCAGGCTCGACAGCGCACGCAGCACCGTGTCGAAGCCGCTCAGCGAGCGCAGCGCCACGAGTGCGGTGCGGTCGGCGGGGTGTTCCCAGGCGCGCGTGCTGATTTCCGGCAAACGCACCCGGACGCGGTCAGGAGCCATGGTCATAGGATGAAATCCCCCCTCGGTGTGGAACTCTCGTCGATTCGAATCATCATGTCGCAATCTGCTACAGTCTGCCTGTGTCATCGAGTGTCGCCCCGCAGATCCGCCATGAACTGGCGTTGATCGCTGTCGGCAACCTCGCTGTCGCGGACATCCTCTGTCGGTGATCGGCCACCGGACACGTCTGCGCGTTTCTGCCCAGTAGACTGGCGCGCGCTTTTCCTTTCGCAGTCGTAGTCCGTTACTCCGGGGGTCAATGGGCCCGAGTCGCGCCAACTGCCGTGTGTCCATCGCACGGCAGGTCTACCGATCGACGAGCGTAATCCTGTCGCAACGAAAGACGTTGTCCGGCAGGTCCTTTCCGAAAGGTTCACCCGATGTCTCGCAACACCTGGATCGGCTCGCGCCGCCGCGCCGCCGCTGTCGCCCTCACTGCTGTCGCCGCGGTCACCCTGGCCGCCTGCGGCGGTGGCGCCAGTGACTCGACCGACGGCGCCGCGGGAGCCGACGGCAGCGGGGGCACCCTCAATCTCTACGCCTACGCCGTCCCGAAGCCGGGCTTCGACAAGGTCGTGCCCGAGTTCAACAAGACCGAGGCGGGCAAGGGCGTCCAGGTCCAGGCCTCCTACGGCGCCTCCGGTGACCAGTCGCGCAAGGTCAAGGACGGCGCCGAGGCCGACGTCGTCAACTTCTCCGTCGAGCCCGACATCACCCGCCTCGTCGACGCGGGCCTGGTGGAGTCGAACTGGAACGCCGACGCGAGCAAGGGCATCCCGTTCGGCTCGGTCGTCACCCTGGTCGTGCGCAAGGGCAACCCCAAGGGCATCAAGGACTGGGACGACCTGCTCAAGCCCGGTGTCGAGGTCGTCACCCCGAACCCGTTCAGCTCGGGCTCGGCCAAGTGGAACCTGCTCGCCCCCTACGCCGCCAAGAGCGACGGCGGCAAGAACCAGCAGGCAGGCCTGGACTACCTGTCGCAGCTGATCTCGCCCGAGCACGTCAAGGTGCAGCCCAAGTCGGGCCGCGAAGCCACCGAGACCTTCCTGCAGGGCACCGGTGACGTGCTGCTGAGCTACGAGAACGAGGCCATCTTCTCCGAGCGCAAGGGTGACCCGATCGAGCACATCAACCCGCCGACCACCTTCAAGATCGAGAACCCGGTCGCGGTGCTGAAGAACTCCAAGAACCTGGCCAAGGCCACCGCGTTCCGTGACTTCCTGTTCACCCCCGAGGGCCAGAAGGCGTGGGCGCAGGCGGGCTTCCGTCCGGTCGACCCGAAGGTCGCCGCCGAGTTCGCCGCCGACTTCCCGACCCCGGCCAAGCTGTGGACCATCGATGACCTCGGTGGCTGGAAGGCCGTCGACAAGGAGCTGTTCGCACAGGGCACCGGCAAGGTCGCGGTCATCTACGACCAGGCCACCAAGTAGGTCGTGACCCAGCGCACACGCGATACTGGACAACTGTGACTGACAGCAGTGGGCACGCCGGGACCGGAACAACCCCCGATCCCGGCGTCGCCGGTAAGTTTCGAGGCCCGCGATGGTCGTGGCTGCGCGTGACCGGCTCGGTGGGCCCGCTCGGCATCGCCATCGCCGTGCTGTGGCTCAGCGTCATCGTGCTGCTTCCGTTGGCGGCGCTGACCGTCAGCTCGTTCGAGGACGGCTGGTCCGGCTTCTGGGACGCGGTCACCGCGCCCGCGGCGCTGGACTCTTTGCGCATCACCGTCGGTGTCTCGGTGGTCGTCGCCGTGCTCAACGTCGTGATGGGCACGCTGATCGCCTGGGTGCTGGTGCGTGACGAATTCCCCGGCAAGAGCGTCGTCAACGCGCTGATCGATCTGCCGTTCGCGCTGCCGACGATCGTCGCCTCGATCGTGCTGCTCTCGCTCTACGGCCCGAACAGCCCGATCGACATCCACCTCAACGCCACCCAGCCCGGTCTGGTGGTGGCGCTGGCCTTCGTCACGCTGCCGTTCGTGGTGCGGTCGGTGCAGCCGGTGCTGATCGAGGTCGACAGGGAAGTGGAGCAGGCCGCGCTCTCGCTGGGCGCGAGCAACTGGATCACCTTCCGCCGCATCGTGCTGCCGACGCTGGCCCCGGCGATCATCTCCGGCGGTGGTCTCGCCTTCGCCAGGGCGATCGGCGAATACGGCTCGGTCGTGCTGATCGGCGGCAACATCCCGCGCGAGACGCAGATGACCTCGCAGTACATCCAGCAGCAGATCGAGGTGGACCGGCCGATCAACGCGGCCGCGGTGTCGGTGGCACTGCTGGCCATCTCCTTCGCCAGCCTGCTCGTCCTGCGGCTGCTCGCCGAGCGCACCGCGCGGAAGGAAGAGGCGGCCCGATGAAGCTGTCCCTGTTCACGCGGCTCTCGCTGCGCACGGTGGCCCTCGGCTATCTGCTCGTGCTGCTCGTGCTGCCGCTGGTGATCATCTTGTGGCGCACGTTCGAGCGGGGGATCGGGGCGTTCCTCGACTCGATCACCACGCCCGCGGCGATCTCGGCGTTCCAGTTGTCGATGCTCATCGTGGCGATCGTCGTCCCGTTGAACGTGGTCTTCGGCGTCGTGACGGCGCTGGCGCTGGTCCGCAGCAAGTTCCCCGGGCGCAGCCTGGTGCAGGGCATCGTCGACCTGCCGTTCGCGGTGTCGCCGGTGGTTGTCGGTGTCTCGCTGATCCTGCTGTGGGGTGCGGGCGGCTGGTTCGGCGGCTTGGAATCGGCCGGCTTCAAGGTGATCTTCAGCCTGCCCGGCATGGTGATCGCCACCATCTTCGTGACGCTGCCGTTCGTGGTGCGCGAGGTCGAACCGGTGCTGCACGAGATCGGCGACGACCAGGAACAGGCCGCGGCCACCCTCGGCGCGTCCCGCTGGCAGACCTTCTGGCGGATCACCCTGCCCGCCATCCGCTGGGGCCTGACCTACGGTGTCGTGCTCACCGTTGCCCGCGCGCTCGGCGAGTTCGGCGCGGTGATCATGGTCTCGACCGCATTGCCCGGCAAGTCGCAGACGCTGACCCTGCTGGTGCACGGTCGCTACATCAACGACCACAACACCTTCGGCGCCTACAGCGCGGCCACCCTGCTGATGGGCATGGCCCTGGTGGTACTTCTCCTGATGACTCTCCTCGAACGCAAGCGGGGCACCGAATGATCACCGTGACCAACGCGCGCAAGAACTACGGTTCCTTCGCCGCTCTCGACGACGTCAGCATCGACATCACCTCGGGTGAGCTGACCGCCCTGCTCGGCCCGTCCGGCTCGGGCAAGTCGACGCTGCTGCGCTCGATCGCGGGCCTGGAGTCGCTGGACTCGGGCATCGTCTCGATCGCGGGCAACGACGTCACTCACGTGGCGCCGCAGAAGCGCGACATCGGCTTCGTGTTCCAGCACTACGCCGCGTTCAAGCACATGACGGTCCGCGACAACGTCGCCTTCGGCCTGACCATCCGCAAGCGGCCGAAGAAGGAGATCGACAAGCGCGTCGACGAGCTGCTCGGCATCGTCGGGCTCGACGGTTTCCAGCATCGCTACCCGGCGCAGCTCTCCGGTGGCCAGCGCCAGCGCATGGCTCTGGCGCGCGCGCTCGCCGTCGACCCGCAGGTGCTGCTGCTCGACGAGCCGTTCGGCGCCCTCGACGCCAAGGTCCGCACGGACCTGCGGAAATGGCTGCGCAGGCTGCACGACGAGGTCCACGTGACGACCGTGCTGGTCACCCACGACCAGGAGGAGGCGCTCGACGTCGCCGACCGGATCGCGGTGATGAACAAGGGCCGCATCGAACAGGTCGGTTCGCCCGAGGACGTCTACGACCGGCCCGCCAACGAGTTCGTCATGTCGTTCCTCGGTGCGGTGGCCCGGCTCAACGGTCATCTCGTGCGCCCGCACGACATCCGCGTCGGCCGGGATCCGAGCATGGCGATGGCCGAACACGAGGGCACCGCGGAGTCCGCGGGCGTCACCAGGGCCACGGTCGAACGCATCGTCCGGCTCGGTTTCGAGGTGCGCCTCGAACTGCGCAATGCCGCGACCGGCGATCAGTTCGCCGCGCAGGTCACCCGCGGTGACGCCGCGGCCCTGCATCTGAGCGAGGGCGAGACGGTCTACGCCAGAGCCACCCGAATCCCGGATCTGCCGCAGAGCTGAGATCCCGCGCCCCTGTTGCCCGGGGTCACCCGGTGGAACGATATGGGTTCGGTGCGGTCGCGGCCGCACCGAACCGGGCGGGGCCGAGCACGCGGGGAGCGCGCGGGCTTCGTCGACTGTGCTCGAGAACCTGGAGGCCGAGCTCGACGGCACGGCCGCGGCCCGGGGACTGGCGGTGACCGGCGGATTCATCAGCGACACCGGCATCGGCGGCGGTGGCGACGGCCGACGCGAACATCCCGCCCGCGCCGCCGCATGAGTTGTCGAGCCGTTCGCTGGCGCCCACAGTGCTGTCCCGCCGCGCCGCGTCCGCGCAGGGTAGCCGGTACCGGCGGTACATACGGCGAAACGGCGCGCTCGGCGCGAACCAATTTCCCGTGCCCGCCCGGCGGCTTCCTACAACTGTGCATGACGCAGTGTCACAGGTAGAACCATTTTTACTGGTGAGTAGCTTTTCCTCCAGGCATTTCGACACGCCGGGCCTGGGAAAATCGGGAAGGTGGCAGAGTTGACGTGACTCCTCGTAGGTGTAACTATTGGAAACAGTAAACGTCCCTTGAGGAGAGGCAGTGACGACGATGTCTGCGCCCACCACCCCTGACGTCGATCCCGTAGTCGCGGAGGCTCAGGCGTACGCCGAGAAGTTGCTGATGCTGTCGGAGGCGTCGGTCAACCGCCACTTCGACCCGTTCGAGGACATCGACTGGGACAACCCCGAGTTCGACCCGGACTACAAGCCCGAGCGCTGGGTCCTGGTCACCTCGGCCGACCCGATCGGCCGCCACGCCTGGTACCAGGCGCTGCCGCTGGACAAGAAGATCGAGATCGGCAAGGTCCGCCAGGCCAATGTCGCCAAGGTCGGCCTGCAGTTCGAGGCCATCCTGATCATCGGCATGATGCAGCACATCTTCAACCTGAAGAACAACGACCCGGAGTTCCGGTACTGCTCGCACGAGATGATCGAAGAGCACAACCACACTCTGATGTTCCAGGAGATGGTCAACCGCGTCGCCGACGTGCCGGGCATGAACCCGCTCGTGCGTCAGCTGCGTCACCTGGCCGCCCCGGTCGGCGCCCTGATGCCGAACCTGTTCTTCATGGCCGTGCTGGCCGGCGAGGAGCCGATCGACCACATCCAGAAGGACATCCTGCGCTCGGGCGACGACATCCACCCGATCATGCGCGGCGTGATGGCGATCCACGTGGCCGAGGAAGCTCGCCACATCTCCTTCGCTCACGAGTTCCTGAAGAAGAACGTGCCTGCCCAGCGCGCGCTCAACAAGGCTGTGCTCTCGATCGCCATGCCGATCATCATGTTCATCCTCGGCCGCGCCATCGCGACCCCGCCGAAGACCTTCTTCAAGCAGTTCGACATGCCTGCCGATGTCCGCAAGGAGCTGTTCTACGGTTCCAAGGAGGCCAAGCAGGTCTTCGCCGACTACTTCATCGACGTGCGTGCGCTCGCCGAGGAGATCGGCCTGATGAACCCGGTCGCCAAGAAGGTGTGGAAGCTGCTCGGCATCGACGGCCCGTCGAGCCGGTACCGCTCGGAGCCCAAGCGATCCGCGAAGCACGCGGCCTGAGACGCGGTAGCGACCATGCCCTACGTTGTCACCCAGTCGTGCTGTAGCGACGCCTCGTGCGTCTACGCATGCCCGGTCAACTGTATTCATCCCACCCCGGATGAACCGGACTTCCGCACCGCGGAGATGCTCTACGTCGACCCGGCGGCCTGCGTGGACTGTGGCGCCTGTGCCACCGCATGCCCCGTCGACGCCATCACCTCGTCGAAGAAGCTCACCGAAGAGCAGAAGCCCTTCATCGAGATCAACGCCGATTTCTACCGCATCCAGCGCGACCGGCCGACCCTGGCCAGGCCCGTGATGCCGCCCGCGATCGACACCCAGCGTTCGCCGCTGCGCGTTGCCATCGTCGGCTCCGGCCCGTCGGCGATGTACGCCGCCGACGAGCTGCTGACCCAGCCCGGCGTCGCGGTCACCATGTTCGACCGGCTGCCGCAGGCCTACGGTCTGGCCCGGCTCGGCGTCGCGCCCGACCACAAGCGCACCCGCCAGGTCGCCGACCTGTTCGACGTGATGTCGAAGCAGGAGGACTTCGGTACCTACCTCGACGTGGAGATCGGCAAGCACCTCAGCCACGCCGATCTGCTCGAGCACTTCCACGGCGTGATCTACGCCGTCGGCGCGTCCTCGGATCGCAAGCTGGGCATCCCGGGTGAGGGTCTGTCCGGCAATGTGTCGGCCACCGACTTCGTCGCCTGGTACAACGGCCATCCCGAGCACGTCGACGACCGGTTCGATCTGAACCAGAAGCGCGTGGTGATCGTCGGCAACGGCAACGTCGCCCTCGATGTCGCCCGCATCCTGACCGTCGATCCGGCCACGCTGGCAGGCACCGACATCGCGCCCCACGCGCTGAAGGCGTTGCGGGAGAGCAAGATCGAAGAGGTCGTGATCCTGGGTCGTCGCGGCCCCGCCGAGTCGGCCTTCACGGTGCCCGAGTTCGTCGGCCTGCTGGCCGCCGACATCGACATCGCGATCGAGGGCGAGCTGCCCGAGGTCACCCCCGAGCTGCCGTACAAGATCGAGCAGAAGCTGCGCCTGCTGCACAGCGTCGCGAATCGCCCGTTCGGCGAGCGCAGGCGCATCGTATTCCGCTACCTGTCCTCGCCGGTGGAGATCCTCGGCACCGACACGGTGACGGGTGTGCGGGTCGAGCGCAACGAGCTGGTCACCGACGCCGACGGCCGCACCAGTGCGGTGCCGACCGGCGACACCGATCTGCTCGAGGCGGGCGTCGTGCTCACCTCGGTCGGCTACCGCGGGGTGCCGACCAAGGATCTGCCGTTCGACGACGCGCGTGGCGTCATCCCGAACGAGCAGGGTCGGGTGCTCACCGCCGCGGGTGGCGCGGTCGTCACCGGCACGTATGTGACCGGCTGGATCAAGCGCGGCCCGACCGGCTTCATCGGGACCAACAAGTCCTGCGCGCAGGAGACCGTGCAGCCGTCGGTGCCGGCGGGGCGCAGGGGCATCACCATGAAGCGGTGCTTCTGGTTCGAGTCCTGCACGCGCACCGCCACGTCCTCGGGCAGGGT